>SLIC01000232.1 GCA_007135845.1 Candidatus Brevefilum sp. | reverse complement strand
GAAACAATTTTGATCGAGAGTCAGGCAGTCGCATCGATTGCGGATCAATTGGATCATACGCTGGTGATTGCAGCTAAAACCCTCTTGGGGTGTACGGGCCACGTCCTGGTAGCAGGTTCGGGCACTTCCAGATCCGTAGGTGAGCGGTTGGCGCACCTTTTATCGTGTTGTGGCACACCCGCACTTTTTGTTCATCCTGGTGACAGCCAGCATGGTCTTTCTGGTGCGGTTAGGTCAAATGATGTGTTGATCGCCCTTTCGAAGGGTGGTGAAACGGTTGAAGTCAATTATTTGGCGAGAATTGCCAAAAAACGTGGCGCGAAAGTGATTGTATTGACTGAAAAGCCAGAATCCAGTTTGGGAAAGCTTTGTGATATTTGCTTAAACATTATCCCCCCTGAGGGTGTAGACCCGTATGGCATGATTGCGACTGGCAGTTCGCTTGTAAATTCAGCGTTTTGTGATGCCCTGTGTGTTGTCTTATTAAAATTACGAAAGTATTCCATCGCTGAATTTGGTGAAACACATCCAGGCGGCGCAGTTGGCCAAAAAATTAAAGGGAGCCGCTCAGAATGATGAGAAATATTCGTGCACAGGTAACGCATTATTTCAAAAAGAACGTGTGAAGCATACAATTTTTCGCCTGACAAATAGGCACTGCTCGTAAAGGGAAAATCCTATGACCACCCTCCTTGGACTCGATATCGGCACCACCGGCTGTAAGGCCATCCTGTTCGACTCAGATGGGACGCTGCTTGCCAAAGCCTCCCGTGAATATGCGGTGGATTTCCCCCACCCACAATGGGCAGAGCAGGATTTGGAAAATGTTTGGCGCATGGCTCAAGAAGCCATCCGGGAAGCAGTGGCTGCCGCTAAAGTAAGGGATGTTGCTGCTATCGGTCTATCGGTGCATGGTGAAGCCGTCACGCCGGTGGACAAAAGCGGTAAACCGCTTCGCCCCACCATCTTGGGCATGGACACGCGCACTGTTCCGCAAAATGAGTTCCTGCGCAAACGCTTCGGCGGCGAAGCTCTGTTTCAACGCACCGGGATGCCCATTCACACCATCAACACCCTGCCCAAACTATTGTGGCTCAAAGAGAACGAACCCGAAATCTGGAAAGCTGCTGATAAATTCCTGCTGGTTGAAGACTTTCTCATCCAAAAAATGACCGGGCAGGCGATCATCAGTCAATGTCTTGCTTCGCGCACGCAATTGTTCGATTTGCTGCAAAAGAACTGGGACGATGAGATTCTTGAAGCGCTTGGGTAGGATCCTTCAAAACTAAGTTTGATCCAACCTTTGGGGACAGAGGCGGGGGCCCTCAGCCCGCAATTGACAGCTGAATTCGGGCTGATTCGACGTCCAAGTGTCGTCACTGGCGGACATGACCAGGCTTGCGGCGCCCTCGGCGTCGGCCTAACCGCGCCTGGACTGGCAATGGTCTCCACAGGCACGGCGGAAGTGGTTGAAGTTGCCCTGCCTGCTGCTGGTTGGGAGCGCGAAGTCAACCTACAGCCGCTTTACGAAGGCAACATCTCCGTCTATCAGCACGTCGTTCCCGGCCTATTCCTGGCGATGACGCTCAACCACAGCGGTGGGTTGGCCTTGCGCTGGCTGCGCGACAACTTCTGCGAACTCCAAACCCTTCAGGCTGACCAAACCGGCGCTGATGCTTATGACCTTATTCTGGCAGGCGTCCCCGATCAGCCAAGTGGTTTGCTGGTCATGCCGCACTTCTCCGGCAGCGGTACACCGACGATTGATACCCAATCCAAAGCGGCCATCATCGGCTTAACCTTCTCGACCACCCGCACCGACTTGGCCAAAGCCATTCTGGAAGGCCTCACCTATGAACTGCGCCTGAACCTGGATTTGCTTCAGAAAAGCGGTGCCGAAATTGATGTTTTGCGTGCCATCGGCGGTGGGGCCAAATCGAAGCTATGGCTGCAGCTCAAAGCCGATGTGACCGGCATTACGGTTGTCACACCGCAGATTGCAGAAGCCGCCGGGTTTGGTGCCGCCTTGCTGGCTGGGGTTGGCGCTGGGGTTTTTCCATCCGCTGCTGAAGCTGCCAACACCTTCCTGCACCTGACCGACACCTATCAGCCCGAACCCACCCGCCAGGCAGCCTATGACCGGCATTACGAGCTCTATCAGCAGCTGTATCCGGCCGTTGCACCGCTAACGCACCAACTATAACGTGATTGTGAACCATGTCGAGCTGGCCATTGTGTGCCACAACTGGGTGTGAACCTCGATCCGCAAGGGTTGTCCCACCGTGTGGGTGGTTTTCTGTGATCGATAAAAAATGTGATCAATTGATCAAAATGGGCTGTTCTTGTAAGTCATCATAGACCCCCTGGTTTTGGCTGTGGCTATGTCCTAATCATCCATACGCAAACGTCTGTTGGCATTTTTCAAAAAGTGATCAACTCGACGCACTGGCATATTTCTTCAGTCCCTGGCGGAACAACCAGGTGGCCACTAAAAACGCACCGATGGTGAAGGCCAGGGTCAGGATCAGCATCCAGGGTGTGAGGGTGCCCACCAGCGCCTGGGCAGGGATAGTGGTCATCAACCCGACGGGGATGATCCAGGTCAGCACCAGGCGCAGCCAGCCAGGGTAAAGCCCGACCGGGTAGCGCGCCAGCTGGAACAGGTCGTTGATCACCCAGGTGAACAGGAAGCCCGGGTTCCAGAACACCAGCGCAGAAAATGCCAGCAGGGCGGCATACAGCAGCGTCACACCGGCCAGGAGGGTCAGCGTGAAGCTCAGCACCATCGCCAGCGACAATTGAGCACCCAGGCTCACCAGCGCGTAAGTCAGCACCCCCAATGCCATGACCAGGTCTACCAGGGCGAAGATGCGCCAGTGGCGAAAGCTGATCAGGAACTGCTGATCCAGGGGACGCAGCAGGGTGAAATCATAGGTACCCGTCCAGATCTCGCCATCCATACCCGCCACGGATTCAAGGCTGGGCCCGATAAAGAGCGATCGCAGCGCGCCCAGCAGCAAATACACGCCCAGGATGGCCAGTGCCCCGGGCATATCCCAACCCCGGATCACCTCAACCTGGTTGAAGATCACCACCAGGCTGAGCACGCCGGTGACCAGGTTCAAGACGGAATGCAGCAAACGGATCCAAAAGTTTACCCGGTAAGCCAGTTCTGCCTGGCTGGAGATTTTGAAAAACGCGCCAATCAATTTAAGATGATGCATCCCTCAGCCTCCAATCGCTTCATAACGCCGGATGCCGCGGGTCCACACCAGGCGATAGAGCACAACGGCCGTGATCGTCCACGCCAGCTGGATGGCAAACCCAATGCCAACTTCCTGGCGGCTGAGCTGACCCGTCAGCACTTCGACCGGGAAAGCGGACATGTATCTGAAGGGCAAAACCAGCGCCAGAGTCTGCATCCCCTGGGGCAACAGCGATACTGGTGCCAGGTGACCGCCCAGCAAGAAGATCAGCGTATCCTGCAGTGCCAGGAGGGAATCGGCCCGGGTTGCCCAGAATGCCAGCAATGCCAGCCAATAGCCCCAGAAGAAGCGCAATCCCCAGGCCAGTGTGATGGCGAGGATAAAGAGCAGCCCCTGCTGCCATGTCAGGCTGATCTGGGGGCGGATGATCAGCGCCAGCAAGCCGGTGATCGGTACGGAAAAGAGCATGAAGACCACTTTACCAGCAATTTCCTGGGAGATGGCATGATAAATGGGGGACATCGGCTGCAGCAGCCAGCGGCTGATCTGCCCCAAGCGGATGTTGTCTCCAACGGTCCAGTTGGTGGTGGCGTAGGTGAGCTGGTTTGCCAGGATCAGGATCAGGTAATAGCCGGCCAGCGCTTCCTGGGTCAGTCCGGCGACTGTCCCATCCCCGGCCGCAGCTGACCAGATAAACAG
Organism: Candidatus Brevefilum sp.; assembly: GCA_007135845.1. Next base: position 1,634 of record SLIC01000232.1, on the reverse strand, counting down.
ATAGACCAGCAGCGGCAGCATCCAGCCAAAAGCCAGCAAAAAGAAGAACCCCCGGTGCTGGATCCAGGACTGCCATGTGTTTTTAATCAGCGCCCAACCGCCTCGGTGGTTCATAAGGTGCCATCCTCATAAACCTGGTCGATGACGGCTTCAATCGGCGGGTCTTCCACAGCCAGGTCTGCCACGGGCAGGTTTTCGAGCAGCCTGGCCGTCACCAGGGGGACATCCTCACGGGGGATGCGCAGGATACGCAGCCCATTTTCAGGCGGCAGTTGTTCAACGGCTGAAAATTGGGTGATAAAATCCTCAAAATTCTCCACACGGGTGCTGAATTGGAGTTTGACCAGCTTGAAGGGTGCCAGTTTGGTCGCCAGGGCTTGCAATGCCCCGTCATAGATCAGGCTGCCGTGGTGGATCAGCATCACCCGCGGGCACAGCGCGGTCACATCGGCCATGTAGTGGCTGGTGAGGATCACCGTCACGGTGTGTTTTTGGTTATAGGCTTTGAGGAAATTGCGCAGGCGGCGCTGCATGGCCACATCCAGTCCCAGGGTGGGTTCGTCCAGGAAAAGGATATCCGGCTGGTAGAGCAGCCCAGCCACCAGTTCGCACTTCATGCGTTCACCCAGGGAGAGGTTCCGCACGGGTTTCTTGAGCAGCGCTTCCATGTCGAGGGTAGCAATCAGCTCATCCAGAGTTTGGCGATACTGATCAAGGGGCACCCGGTAGATCTGCGAAAGAACCTGGAAGCTGTCCAGTGGGGGGATGTCCCAGTTCAGGGCGCTGCGGTTGCCCATCACCATGCTGATCCGCCGCAGGTATTCCGGCTGACGCTGCCAGGGTGTGAAACCTGCCACCCGAGCTTCACCGCTGGTGGGGTACAGCAGCCCCGAGAGCATTTTGAGTGTGGTGGTCTTGCCGGCGCCGTTTGGGCCGATCAAACCGACCATCTCACCGTGGTCAATGGAGAAGCTGATATCCGTAACAGCGGGAACGTCCTTAAAGACTGGCTTTAAAAGACTGCGGATGGATTCGCCCAACCCCGGGGACCGTTCCGGGACACGGTAAACCTTGGTCAGGCGCTGAACCTGGATGATGGGATCTGGCATGGCTTTCCTTTCCGGGATGAGATGGGACGATTGCACAAGCTTATCTGTTCGCAATGGATGTTTGAGAATTATACAACCAGGTCAATTCAATAAAAAGTCACGTATCTACTGATCCGGTTATTGAACGCGACTCACTGCTTTTACCCTATCACCTTTTAGCTTTAAACTTTCACCTTTCAGCAATTATCCAGCTAATTTCTCTTCCAGGTCACTCCACTCTGCCAGCAGGTCCTCCACCTGTTTTTGGATGGCCACGTATTGCTCTCCTAACCGGAGAACTTCACCTGGGTCTTCGGAGGGCGTTTCCAGTTTTTGTGAGAGTTGTGCCTGTTCATTCTCAAGTACCTGGATGCTGTCTTCGATTTCAGAAAGCCGGGTTTGAGCTTTTCGCCGTTCATATTTTGAAAGCGTTTTGGCAGGTGCTTTGTTAGGGGTTGTCTCTTGGCTGTGCGCCTGGGATTTATGATCATCCTTGTTACTAGCAGGTTGACCTTCTTTGATCTTGAGTTGATGGGCTTTGTATTG
>SLIC01000072.1 GCA_007135845.1 Candidatus Brevefilum sp. | reverse complement strand
TCATCCACAAAAACCCGTTGACTTCCCTCCTGGGTTTTTGGCAGCCACACTGTGAAAGTCGTCCCTTGGCCCTCTTCTGTATCCACATCGATGCGGCCGCCATGGTTGCGTACAATCCAATAAGCAATTGGCAGACCCAAACCGTAACCCGCTGTCTCAGAAGCCCGGGTACGGGATTTATCACCCCGGTAAAACCGTTCAAACAATTTTCCCACTTCATCTTTTGGAATACCCGCGCCTTCATCACGCACAGTGATCGCCACCCACTCCCGGTGTGACTTCAGGCTAAAGCAGATTTTGGCACCCTCTGAGGTGTAATTTACAGCATTACTACCAAGGTTCAACAACACTTGTTTAAGGCGGTCCCTGTCTCCAGTAATGGTGACTGGCTCTATATCACCTATACGAAGGTCGTGTCTGCCTGCTGAAAGCACCTTAATTTCCTCAAAAACCTGAAACAGGAGTTCATCAATTTCAACAGGAATCATTTTTAATGGCATCTTCCCGACCTCTGCCTGTGCCATTAGCAGTAGGTCACTGACCAACCTGGTCAGACGATCAACTTCTTGTCCGATGCTGGTGAGGGATTCTTCGTCAAAAGATTTCATCAAACGCATCAAGCCCACATTGCCCTTAATCACCGTAAGGGGTGTACGCAATTCGTGGCTGACATCGGCCAAGAACCGTCGTTGGGCATCAAACAACCGTTCAAGCCGGACAAATGTTTGGTTATAGGTTAAAGCCAGGGCATTAATTTCATCACTCTGTGACGCTGTAACCGGTATTCTCAGTGAGAGATCATCCATACTGGCAATCCGGTTGGCAATATCAACCATTGTGTTCAGGGGTGCCAATGTCTGTCCGGTCACAATCCAGCCGATAATCGTGGCAATGGCGATACTGAATACAGCCGTGATCGCAAAAACAACCTGCAACAACTGCAGGGTGTACCGGATATCAGCCAGTGATAACCCAACTTGTAACCAGCCAAAAGCCTGATCCTGCACCACCAATGGCACTGTCAAAACTCGGTGAGGTTCTTGACCGATCCTGACATCGTTTAACCACAATTGATCCTGGTTTAAGCCATCCTCATCTAAAGCACGTGTTAAATCCCTTGCGGTTTCTGAGTATTCTAACAACCGTCCATCTTCCGCCCATATTTGGAAATAATAATCCTCAGAAACCAGGGTACGATCTGTGTCAATAACCAGGGTGCCAATCTCATCAGCACGGAGATGAGCGATGATTTGGCGCGCGCCTTCCTGGAGATTATTATCCATCAGATTGATCAATTGCAAATTGACCAATGCATATACAACAATGCTGAGCAGCACAACGACACCGCTCAGCATTATCGCGTATGTTAATGTCAGCCGAAGGCGAAGAGACATTTACGGCTTTACGGTTGAGGCTCTCTTAACACATATCCCACACCGCGCACGGTGTAGATCAATCGAGGCTCACCCTCAGCTTCCAATTTCTGACGCAGGTAGCGGATGTAGACGTCCAGCACATTGCTTTCACCGCCAAAGTCATAATCCCATACCTTCTCAAAAATCACCTCACGGGTCATGACATGCCTCGGGTGACGCATGAACAGGTCAAGCAAATCGTACTCTTTAGCTGTCAGCACAATTTCACGGTCACCGCGTTTTGCCCGGCGAGAGCTGCTGTCCAAGGTCAAGTCCTCAAATGCCAGGATTTTTATTCTGTCAGCCGCTGTCCTGCGAAGTAAAGCACGGATCCTTGCCAGAAGCTCATCAATTTCAAAGGGCTTAACCATATAATCATCTGCACCGGTATCCAATCCTTTAACTTGGTCTTCCAGGGTATCCTTTGCGGTCAGGATCAGGATCGGCTGGTTGCCCATCTTTTGTAAGCGGCGGCAGACATCCAAACCATCTATATTTGGCAGCATCAAATCCAAAATCACCAGGTCAGGGCGCTGTTCTCCCGCCAGGGTGAGTCCGGCTTTCCCGGTCAGGGCAGTATCGACGATGTAACCCTCATAAGTCAGAACCCTGTTTAACACCCGCAGGATTTCCTCATCATCTTCAATGATCAAGATTCTCTCATCCATCTTAATTCCTTTCTTCTCACAAGGTGTAATTTTTTCAACGGAAATCGATCATATTTTACATATTTGGTACAATTTATATAATGATAACATTAAAATTGTTTCCTGAAAATATTCCTTTCATCAAAAGATTGATGGATATTTTTTTGTCGCTTATCGCGTTGATCCTCCTTGCACCCGTTTTCATCATCATCGGCATCCTGGTAGCTTTCTGGCATGGTGTCCCCATTCTTTTTCGACAACAGCGGCCAGGTCTGAAGGGTGAAATCTTTACAATCTACAAATTCAGGACCATGCGCAATCTGCTCGATAAGCAAGGCAATCCCTTGCCGGATGCACACCGGCTGACAAAGCTGGGACGTTTCTTGCGTGCCTCCAGCCTGGACGAACTCCCGGAACTGATCAATGTCCTCAAAGGCGAAATGAGTTTAGTCGGTCCTCGGCCATTACTGGTGGAATATTTACCACTTTACAATTCCACACAATCTCGCAGGCATCAGGTTTTACCCGGCATAACTGGCTGGGCGCAAATCCACGGCCGCAATGCAATCAACTGGCAAGAGAAATTCAACCTGGATGTCTGGTATGTTGACAATTGGTCATTGTGGTTGGATATAAAAATTATTTTTCAAAGTGTTGTAAAAGTCATTCGTCGGGAAGGGATCTCTCAACCTGGTCAGGCAACGGCTGAACCCTTTACCGGTAATCCCCCAGGAACGGAGGATGAATCAAACCCCCTTACATCGAATGGTTAAGGGACAATTTCAATCGCGATCATGCCGGCCTGCAGCTCTGCAGCCACCTCGTTAAAAAAGCGAATTCGGCCTTCAGAAATCAATCCCATTTCTACATCGATCAACCGAATCCCAGCAGATTTTTGAACCCCTGGATTACCGGCGAGCAAATCTGGCCAGAGCTCTTGTAAGGCTGGCACAGGATCCACAGTCACTGTTGCAACCCAATTATTTCTAAGCATATCCGGGGATCGATCACCGATCGCCTTAATCCCCAACTCATTCAAGTACACGAAGAGGTCAGGTTCAGCCAAATCCTGGTGCACATAAACAACGTCCACACCGATATCAAAAAGATTGGTGAGCATTGGGCGGAATGCACCCTCTCCAGGTTCTGAATCTAAACCACGCCATTGTGGAAAGGCATTGTAAGGTGGAAATAATGGTTGACAAATGCCGCAATAATACCGCCCACCGAGAATATAGCTTTCACCCAATACATCCAAGTCAGGATGATCGGAGGGCAGTAAAGCAGCAATTTTATAATCCCTTGAGACCAATGCCGTTAGATAACTAGCAATAAACGCTTGCTGTCGCATATCGTTGGCAGGGTCACCAATCAAACTCACATTGTTCGCCACATTCGTAGTAGCATCGCCTATTGCTAAAAATTGCACAGCCGGAGAACTCATAGCCAGCCCGTTTATATCGAGATTGGCTCCCACACCAATCACTACCTGGACTTCTGGCGTGATCATCTCTGGTGTGATCCCCTCCAGTACCACCAGCTGCAGCCCAGCATCTGCCGCTTTTGCTTCAACCAGGCTTTCTAATCGGGAAAACACAGACCGATCATATCCATCACCGGACACAATCAAAACCGTCGGGGGACCGACTGGTGCCAGCGGGGTTTCCTGGATTTCAGGCGCTTCTGTCGCGGGTGTTTCGGTTTCAGGTGCTGTTATTGGTTCTTCTGTTTCGGTAATCCCTGGCGTACAGGCAGCCAATGCCAAAACCAAAACCAACCCAAACAACAAAACAAATTTGATACTGAAGTTATCACTACCTTTAAACATGCACCTTATTCTACCTTAGCAGACAATAAAATAACTAGGGGTAATCAAAGCAAAAAATTGGACGAAAATGGAAACTGGATGGAAACACAGGTACTCATTTCAGGCACAACGACCCGTTATGGCTGAATACACCGCAGGTTTAGCCTGCCGATCCCTCACCAGCAGCAAGGGTCACCCCAAATACCTACAACTACCCAACGATAATGCGAAAAACCGGCATTTTGATCAGGTGTCTAGCCCAGGATCACCAGGTTTTGTTGCGGAACTGTGATCTTTTCCCCATCATCAAGCTCAACAACCACGGCAGTAAACTTTAAACCGCTTTCAAACTGCGGTGGTTCATCAACAAAAGCCAGCACCTTGCCAGATTTACCAATCGCCCTACCAGAGTACAACCGCACCCGCTGTCCAACGGCAACCTCTGCCAGGAGGCTTGAGTCTGCAGAGTCTGCCGCACCTGGTTGTGGAACAATCACTTCCGGTCGAACCCCAGCCAGACGATTGGCAGCGACTGCATGAACACACACCATTTCATCTGCATGGGCGTTCAACATCTCCAGGATCGATCGGTCTGCAGGCAGATGCCCAAAACCTTGAATAACAATCATTGGCAGCTGCGCAAGCGCAGCCGCAATCGAGATCAACCCAGGCGCTAAAACGCCCATTATCACACCCGCTGCACCCGCTTCCGCCAAACCATGTAAGACCGCTTCATCAAAACATTGCCCAGCCGCAACCACCTGCCCGTTTTCAACAGCAGCGATCTTTGACTTTTCCAACGGGGCTGACCAGGACTCTTCAATCACAGTTAATTTACCTTCTCCCACACCACCATTTCCCCAAACCCCCTGCATCAAAAGCCCGGTGGTGGCAATCATTGCCCCATATTCTGGAAGAATTGCCTCAACAACGCCTGGTATACCGGCTTTCACCTGGATTGCTTCCTGAGAAACCTCCAACACCGCCAAACCTTGGTGAACGCAGACGAACCGTCCGCTCACTGGCGTCCTGACCACCCGGGTTAACGCACCGTCAAACTGGGCGATGACATCATCTTCCATCAGGACTTCACCTGGCTGACGCACCAGGCAGTGCCCTACATCCATCGGATCAATATCCAAACCTCGGGCAAGATCCACCATCATGATTTCTCCCGGCAGGTGTGTTTCAGCAACCAGGTCGTCAGGGTGCACTTCCTGACCTTCATTGACCAAAACTTCCCCACGCACAGAGAGGCGCCGTTCACGTTGGACCTTCATCACCAACCCCGTTCGAATAACATCTAGCAGCATGCATGCCCTCCAAACCTGACAGGACGGTCCCAGCAATTACCCATCATGCGCTTTCTCCACCTAACACCTGCAGCCACTCCCTCTGCGCTTCAACATGCGCCGTTCGATCAACAACATGCCGCAAGGGGCGTCCCCGGGCGTCGATGACAACACCGATCAAACCAGCAGTGACCCTTATACGCCCACCCCGGCCGCTTCCACCCAAGCCGACATTGATTTTGGGATGTGGGATCAATTCCAACACAGCCGATTCCCCTGCTGCAAGATCTAAACGCCTGAAGTCCCCCGGGGCGATTTCAACTGTGTAAGCATCCCCATCAGCAGTCTCAACCTGAACAGTCAGCGCAGTCTTACCCTTCCCCAGGTCACCCACCACCGGGACCAC
>SLIC01000110.1 GCA_007135845.1 Candidatus Brevefilum sp. | reverse complement strand
TTAAATGCCTGTAATATATGCAAAAGCCCCTGGCAAAATCATCTTATTCGGTGAACATGCTGTCGTATACGGTCAACCGGCAATTGCCATACCTGTCATTAAAGTATCTGCCATCGCCCGGGTGATCCCCAACCCTGATGGCCGTCCCGGAGAGGTTCGTGTCCAGGCGCCGGATATTTTGCTCGATTCTGCTTTATCAGACCTGGCTGAGGATGACCCCATTGCCATCGCTGCCCGATTAAGTTTTGAAGCCGCCGGAGTTAAACACATTCCCGCATTTACATTGCACATATCATCCACAATCCCCATGGCGGCGGGCATGGGTTCGAGTGCTGCCATCTCGACAGCCATCATCCGTGCCCTGTCAAACTTCTTTGGGTTACCCCTCTCCGCTGATCAAGTTTCCGCCTTCGCTTATCAAGTAGAGATTATCCAACACGGGACACCCTCAGGGATCGACAACAATGTCATTGCCCATCAAAAGCCGGTTTTTTTTATCCGTGACCAACCCATTGAACACCTTGAGATCGAACAACCCACCCATTGGGTCATTGCTGACAGCGGAGAGAAAACACCTACCCGTGAAACAGTCTCAGATGTGCGCAATCTGTTTGATACAGATCCACAAAACTATGGTCAAATCCTTAACAAAATCGGAGAAATAACTCGAAACGCTCGTGAGAGTTTGATCAAAGGCGACTTGACACAGTTAGGTGCATTGATCGACGAGAACCAGCGCTTGTTAGAACAAATCAATGTCAGCAGCCCAATCCTGGAAAGGCTCATTATTGCCGCAAAGAACGCTGGTGCAGTGGGTGCCAAGCTCTCTGGCGGTGGTCGTGGAGGCAACATCATCGCCCTGTCTTCACCAGATAAAATGGACGATATCGCTGCTGCCCTGCTCAACGCCGGTGCCATTCGGATAATCACGACCAGCTTGAATAAAGTGAGAAGATAATGCGAAATGGAAAGCTGATTTTCCTTAAATTAGGTGGATCATTGATTACGGACAAATCCAAACCAATGACGCCACACCCGGAGGTAATCCACCGACTCGCCGATGAGATTGCCAGTGCCATGCATGAAAACCCTCATAACCAGTTGTTGATTGGCCATGGCTCAGGCTCATTTGGTCATGCGGTCGCCAATCAGTATCAGACTCAGTCTGGCGGAGAGGATCAAACCTACTGGCAGGGCTTTGCCGAGGTATGGTCAGCCGCGCGGGCATTAAACCAAATGGTAATCGAAGCCCTAGCACAATCCGGCCTGCCTGTGATGGCTTTTCCTCCTTCCGCTGGAATCATCACCCACAATAAAAAGATCGAATCCTGGGATACCGGGCCGATCAAACTTGCCCTTTCCCATGGACTCGTCCCCGTCGTCCAGGGTGACGTGACCTTTGATAACATAATTGGCGGCACAATCCTTTCAACTGAGGCCGTCTTTCAATACCTGGCCCGATTGTTAGAACCCCAAGAGATTCTCATCACAGGTGTGGAGGATGGCGTCTATCGGCACTATCCTATCAAAACCCAACCCGCTCATCCAGGAACCGACAGTCAAAGACATGCTGAAGTGATACCCTGCATCACACCTGACAACTTCAGCCAAATACTGCCCGGTCTGTCCACTTCACATGCGGTTGATGTCACCGGTGGGATGCTGGCAAAGGTTGAAATGATGATCAACCTGATCAAAGAAAATCCCAATCTCAAAATTCAAATATTTTCTGGCGTTAAACCAAATGCTTTATATCAATCGTTGAATGGCGTGCCAATGGGCACCCTGATCGCCAATGAAAATGGTTCTGTTAGGGACATTGAACCACCAGGTCGTCTTACACCTAAATGATGATTAGGGATTAATCCAGTATAATCACCTTCTGATTGAAATAATGGAGTTAACACATAATGCTTTTTACGCGCCATCAACTAGAAGAATTGGAAGAGCAGGTTCTCGCACCTTACGCAGTCCTCAGCAGGGACAGCAAGGGGCGAAAACATCCTGAAGATGAACCGGATTACCGCACCGTCTTCCAGCGTGACCGGGATCGGATCTTGCATACGACCGCCTTCCGGAGATTAGAATACAAGACGCAGGTCTTTATCAATTACGAAGGTGATTATTACCGCACACGCCTCACTCACACCTTAGAGGTTGCCCAAATAGGGCGTAGTGTTGCGCGAGCCTTAGGCGCGAATGAAGATCTGGTCGAGACCATCTGCCTTGCCCACGACCTGGGACACCCCCCATTTGGTCATTCGGGCGAACGTGCCCTGGCGCGTTTGATGGTTGACCACGGCGGCTTTGACCACAACCGGCATTCCTTACGCATCGTCACTGAAATTGAGAATCGCTACCCAGAGTTCAATGGCCTTAATCTCACCTGGGAAGTTCTAGAAGGCATCGTTAAACATGAAACAGAATACGATGTTGCCGATGCCCAGGATTTCGACCCCAAACTGCGCGGACATCTCGAAGCCCAAATTACCAACGCCGCTGACGAACTGGCCTACACAGCCCACGACTTAGACGACGGCTTGCGTTCTGGCATGATCACACCCGAACAATTGGCTGGCATCTCCCTGTGGGAGGTAATCAACGAAAGTATCGGCAGACGTCGCACGGATACACTGGACGAACTTTCTCGACACCGGTTGATTCGCCGCTTGATTGGCATTGAAGTGACTGATTTGATCCAATCCATTGATCGCATGATCCGGCGCAGCGGAATTCGAACGGTTGAGGAACTTCAAAAACTTCCCTATAATGTGGTCGGTTTCAGCGAGGATATGCATCGCCGCAACCGTGAATTAAAAGATTTTCTCTACAACGATTTGTACAATCATTACCGGGTGGTTCGCATGTCAGTGAAAGCGGAGAGAATTATCGAAAGTTTATTCAATGCTTATCTCGATGAGCCATCGATATTACCTTACCAATTCCAAAGCACCATAGAAGAAAAAGGTTTAGAACAATCGATTTGTTACTATATCGCCGGAATGACCGATCGATTCGCGATTGATGAATACCGGAAATTGTTTGACCCTGAAACATTACCCTAGGTACAATGAACAAAACAATAATTAATGAGGCAATATGAGCAACGAAACCCCTAACGGTCAAAGAAAACACTACCTGACCCCTGAAGGAAAACAAAAACTAGAAGCAGAACTGCAAGAGCTAAAAAACAACGGTCGCAAGTCGCTTGCTGAGCGTTTAAAAAACGCAATTTCAATGGGTGACCTTTCGGAGAACGCTGATTATCACAAAGCAAAAGAAGATCAGGGCTTCCTTGAAGGTCGCATCCAGGAAATTGAAGCCATCCTATTTCACGCAGAAGTAATTGAGACCAAGTCTGATTATGATCGCGTTGCGGTCGGTGCTAAAGTCACCATCAAAGAAGAGGATTACCCCGCAGAGACCTATCACCTGGTTGGCAGCCAGGAAGCAAACCCTCGAGAAGGAAGAATTTCTCATGAATCCCCCATTGGTAAAGCACTGCTTGGTCATAAAGTTGGCGATCGTGTTACAGCCATCCTTCCCAATGGCAGCATTAACTTGGAGATCTTAGCCATCGAATAATTTTGGCTTAATAACCACACAGCCCCCCAAAACCAAGGGGGGCTGTGTAATTTAAGGAGATGAACTTTTAAAAAGCAGACACCTCTTTGGGCCATACAGCCAACTCTAAAGTCAAACGATCAAAGAAACTCAGATCCGGCGCTGCACCTTCACCATATGACATATCAATGATTCGGGCTTCGAGCTGCAGTGTTTCTGTTTCAAGCAAAATTTGTTTGCCAGGCTCAGCCAAAACAAGCTCACCCTTCGATTCAAGCCGCATGCGCAACTTACCATCCTCATAAGCATGGTCGCTCATAATCACCTTGGTCACTGTTTGGATATCATTCTTGTCAAATAACCAAACCTCAAATGCGGTCACCCGTTTCGGATCTCCGACACCTACCGTCTCAGAAATACCCACACCACACTCACCGAGAAATTCACCCGTTGGGGCATCAACACTAAAAGAATCGTCATACAGATCATCCCCAACAACATAAGTTGTCATAAATTGTGCAACAGGTACAGCTTGGGGTTCTTGTGGGGGCGGCTCATACCTCGCGGGCGGTTCTTGAGGGGCAAATCGCATAGCGTCCTCCTCAAAATCCACATCATCATCTGGCATTGTATGTTGATCAAGGGTTTCAACCCTATCGCCTCCGGATGGTTTTGATCGAACCACAAAGAAGAAAATCACACCACCAGCCACCAACAAAAGGACAAGACACAAGCCAACCAACAACAACCAATTTGGCCCTGCTGTTTCGTCGATTGGTTCTATCTCGGGTTCTGGCGGTACAGGTTCAACCTCTGCGGGAACTTCACCTAGTTCTGCACCAACAAGCACGATGAAGCTGGTTATTTGTGCATCTGAAAGGTATCTCGGTTGATTCTTGACTGTCTGCAACGTTTCTTCTGCTGTATCCGCAAGTTCAAACCACGCTTTTTCAGCAATGCTTGCATCACCGACCGATGTCGAAGTGAAGATCGACATTCGTAGATAGTCCTCACGTAGATCTGGTCTGAGATGATAAGGTGCCAGATCCGTCCATTGAACAGGCCAGATGCCCCACCCGATAACCAACCCCAGGATCAAACCCAGCAGAACACCTGCTGGCAATGTGATTCTAAAATCTTTAAGCCAGTTTTTAATCTTTTCTGAGTCCATCCTCAACTCCGTTCTTTCTTTTCGTGAAATACAAGTGTTGTGATTATTATAAAATAGATGCTCGTTTTATGCAATAAATTCACTCAGAAAAGAATGTGCAAGCTTTATGCCACTTCCGTTTCTTCTAGAACCTCATCCTGCAAAAAGGTTGTTTCACAATCCATACATTGCACATGCCGCTTATTGGAAAGCACTAATGTGCCTGAACAATTTGGGCACTTTGTAGGGACGGGTTGCTTCCAGGATGTAAAATCACATTCCGGGTACTGAGAGCAGCCGTAAAACGTTCTTCCTTTGCGGGTTTTCCGTCTGACAACTTCCCCCTCATCACAATCAGGACATGGCATGCCAATTTTTTCAAGATATGGTTCTGTATAACGGCAATCCGGAAAATTACTGCAGCCGACAAATTTTCCAAAACGTCCCCAGCGGATAATTAAATCCTGACCGCATTTTGGACAGTCACGACCGACTTTTTCCAGCTCCGCTTTCTTTTCTGGCATCGCCCCTTCAGCATGTTCCAGACGTTCGGAAAACGACTCATAAAATTCTCGGATAACAGCCACCCACTGGGCATCACCGGATGCGATCATATCAAGCTGATCTTCAAGTCGTGAAGTGAAGCCAATGTCAACCACATTGGGGAAAAACTCAACCACGAGGTCATTCACCAGGAAGCCTGTCTCTGTCGGTATCAGCCGTTTATCTTCCCGAAGAACATAACCACGGTTTTGAATAGTTGTCAGGATCGGTGCATAGGTTGATGGTCTGCCTATGCCATTTTCTTCTAACACTTGAACCAGGGAGGCTTCAGTAAACCGTGGTGGCGGTTGGGTGAAATGCTGCTCAGGATAGAGTTCGACGAGTTCCTGGCGCTGATTCTGCT
>SLIC01000044.1 GCA_007135845.1 Candidatus Brevefilum sp. | reverse complement strand
GTGCCAGCACTGGAACCCCGTGAATCTTGCTGTCCTGTTTGCCAGGATCATCATCCAGGAAACCAACCGGGATCATGTTCAACTGCGGGTTTTTCAGCATCTCGCGCACAACCATGGCGCCTGCATCCCCAGCACCGATCACCAGGACCCATTTCTTTCGCCGGGATGAGAGGATAGATTTATCCATTGCTAAAGAAGAGCTTTCCGACAAAACCCGAAAGACAAAGCGGGTTCCACCGATGAAGACCATGGAGAACAGCCAATCAATGATCAAGACAGACCGGGGAAAACCAAAGAACAGCCCACCTGCAAAAAACCCAATCATCACAGCTGAAAGGATCATTGAAGCCGTTGTAACCGCTGAAATGATGAGCATCAGCTCACGGGTGCTGGCATAGCGCCAGATGTGGCGGTAAATACCGAAGAAATAGTATACGATGGGTTTTACCAGGATGGCTGCCCCTAACATCCACACCATGCTTTCCTGGTAGGTCGGAAAGATTGCTACCAGTTCTAACCTGACGAGGTAGCTTACCAACACCGAAATGATGGTCAGAAAGATATCCCCAAAGAATAGATAGCGGTTGCGGATTTTCTGACTAAAAATGTTCATATTGGGTTATCCAGAGAATTACTGTCCTTTAAAACCAAGTACGGTCCCGACAGTGCGTAAGAGTATGGAAATATCCATAATCAGGCTGCGATGCTCAATGTAAAAGAGATCATACTCCAGTTTTACAGCAGTCTCACTGACCGTTCCTGCGTAGCCAAAATTAATTTGTGCCCACCCGGTGATGCCGGGTTTCACCAGCAAACGTGCACGGTAAAAGGGGATTTCTTTTTGAAAAGCTTCCACCAATTGGGGGCGCTCTGCCCGCGGCCCAACCAGGCTCATTTCACCGCGCAGCACATTGATAAATTGGGGGAGTTCATCCAGATGCGTCTTTCGCAAGAACCAGCCGACCTTTGTCACCCGGTCATCGTTTTCTTCTGCCATACGCACTTCGCCATCTCGCTCGGCATCACGTGCCATGGTGCGGAATTTGACCATTTTGTATGACTGACCCCCACGGCCCAGCCGTTCCTGGGAGAAGATCACTGGAAAGCCTGATTCAATGATGGTTGCCAGGCTGATTAAGGGAAACAACACAATCATTATTATTGTGCCAATCAAACCGCCGGTAAAATCTATCAGGCTTTTTGATAACTGGTAAAAGGTACTTGTACTGGTCTTTTCTACAAAGGATCTAACAATCCATTCTGCTTCAAGCAGAAAAATGGGCACCCGAGAAAGTAATTGCTCATAAACCTGCGGCATGGGGGATAGAATCACCCCATTTTCTTGCGCGGTCAATAGCGCCTGGAACATCTCACCCTTCATCTCGCCGCTGATCGCCAGGACCAAATCGGAGACTTGCTGCTCATCAATGATCTCAAGCAGTTTCTGCGAATCTCCCATAACAGGAAAACCACCCACCTTCTGGCCCAGTTTATTGGGATCATCATCAATTAATCCCACTGTGAAAAAAGGCGGCGGCCAAAGATTCTCGATGACATCGACAATTGTTTTACCAGCTTTACCAGCGCCCACAATCAACACACGCCGTAAAAGGTGGGGCGCAGTGAAAATGCGGATATATATCAGCCGCCAGAGGAGGGTTAAGACAGCAGCAAAGATGATAAAAACAGATACACCCCGGCGTGGAAGAGACCTCGGCGCAGAGGTAAAGTAAATCAATAGATAAATTATCGCATTGATCAGGGTTGCCAGACCAATCCCTTTGAATGTCTCTTGAGGGTTACTGGCACGATGGACGTCATATAATTCCACCAACAGGATGACCCAAAAAATTGGCAGTAAAAAATACCAGAATGGCGGACGTTCTGTAATAAATTCGAGTGAAAATTCCATCCAGGCGTCCCCTGCTGCCCAGATGTACAGTGCCAAAAACAATGCCACACCCGTGGCGATCAGATCCCCAATCAGCAGGATCGTCACGCGTTCAGGTGCCTGCAATTGCCAACGCTTTGGCTTTGGTTTGTTATCCATAAGAAATAATTTTAACCTTTATTTCGTTTTTGGGGGCGAATCATGCCCCACAGAAAGCCAGCACCCCACGAGAAGTGCATACAGGCAATCGCCAGGGGCACACCGAAGGATAATGCAGGCGCTTTCTTTTGTATTGCAAGATACACACCAACCAACGCCAGGATCGCAGCATAAAAACCAAGCAAACCAACCAGCGTCCATAATGCCAGTTGTAGAAAAGGCGCAAGGATCGTCAAGAAAAGCAGTGTCAGTACAAACAGAGGTGGGAGCGCCTGGCGCCAGCGGATGGTGCCCGGGTAACGCCGCAGCATGTGTACTTTCCAATAACCGTATCGCCAATACTGGCGTGCCAAAGCGTTCAGGTTTTCCCTGGCATAATAAACCGAACGGATTTGCGGATCGAACCAGATTTTGCCGCCTGCCTGCCGGATACGGGTGTTGAACTCATAGTCCTCGTTGGTCAACAAGGTTTCATCGAACAACCCCACCTGGTCAATTAGTTCACGCTTGAAGGCGCCAAAGGGCACCGTGTCCACAGCGCCGGCCTGGCCGCTGTAGCGATAACGGGCATCACCCACGCCAATCGGATGACCAGCAGCTGCGGCAATGCTCCGGGCAATCCAGTGTTCTCGGCTGGGCTGGATGTCCCACACACCGCCAACGTTCTGTCCACGTCCTTCAACAACCGCATTCACTGAACGCTCAACATAATCATGGTCCGGTTTGGAATGCGCATCCAGGCGGACAATGATCTCACCCTGGGAAGCCAGGATGGCTTTGTTTAAAGCGGCTGGAATTGTACGCGCTGGATTTTGGATGACTGCCACACTTAAATCTGAATGCTTTTGCTGCCATTCATGGATTGCACCTGGTGTACCATCTGTCGAACCCCCATCGGCAATGACAACCTCCATGGCTGTGCGCGGGTAGGTTTGCGCGTATAAAGCGTCCAGTAAAAGGTGGATGGTTGTTCGCTCGTTATAACAGGGGACAATGACGGATGTTTTTATACACATCTTAAAATCAAACCCAGCGCTTTTTTGAAGACTTCACACCTCAACAAGCGTAACGTCCACAAAGCAGACAGGAAAGGTTCATCAGACAAGGGATTAATGACCGAATCGAGACTGAGGACCGGAGACAGGAGACCATTAGCCCGTCATCCGTCCCCTGTCCCTGGTCTGATTCCGTTCAATAATGGTTGTCAATAGGGTGCTCGGTAACCTTTCAACTTGTGCACCTATACGAGGGCCTAGTGATCCTCACAATCACAGGGTAACAGGGCAACAGCCTCAATTTCAACTGCTGCGCCAGCAGGTAGTGCGCAGACCTGAACGGTGGAACGGGCCGGGTATTTATCGGTGAAAAACGTGGCATACACCTCGTTCATTTGGCTGAACTCACCCATATCTTGGAGAAAAACGGTGGTCTTGACAATCTGATCCAGTCCGCTACCGGCTTCTTCTAGAATCGCTTTCAAGTTTGTGAGTGCCTGCCGCGTCTGTGCCTGGATCCCATCTTCAACCAGTTTGCCAGTAATAGGATTAATCCCTACTTGCCCGGCGGTAAAGATCATGCAACCAGTAGAAACGCCTGCAGAATATGGTCCAAGTGCCTTTGGGGCTTTCTCTGTGGTCAAAATGCTTTTTTCATGATGGCAACAACTCATATCGTTATCTAACCTTTCTGTTATTAATGATTAATAAGTGTTCAAGAGGATTATATCATTCCAGCGCATGCTGGGTGAATTGGTGGATCCTAAACAACCTGGTTAAACACAAAAATAATCTCAGATTTGAAACAATTACCTGATCATACCCCCATGGTAAGCCAGTTCATAGAGCACATGGCCATTCTTTTCGATCCATTCACGGCCTGAGAAGTGTGTCAGGTCGCCCTGTGAGGTGTCATGATAGGTCAGTTCGCCCTGTGTGTGCTGCCACCCGCCCAGGAATTTACCTTCACGATACATCAGGGACAGGGAGTCTTTGATCATCCTACCAACCTCGGCCGCACTGATAATTTCTGGTTTCAGTAAAACCCCGTAATAATTCATCCCCCACACCGGGGTACCCTGATCGTAGACAATTTCCTGACCAATAAAATCTGAGCCACCGAAATAACTGTCCAGGTATCGAAAATCACCTGCCTGATAAGGCAGGTCGTGGGATTCAGGACGGCAGGAGGGGGCAGATTGGCCATCACCTACATAGGTAGCTGCTTTAGCAGCCAGGATAAAGTTGTGCAGGTCATCCAGGTTCATCATTCTTATCTCCTTGCCATTCTGTTTGGGTATAACAGTTTGGTTGCTCGTAAACCCAAAGGATCAGTTAAAATCCAAAAGGTTCAGCAGATCCACCAGGCAGGCATCAAGAAGCTCCTGCATAATGGCGGGGTCTACCTGGTAAGCACCGCCATATGCGCCATCACCAAATGCTTCTCGCGAGGCTGCTTTGCCGATGATTTCATTTTTTGGTAATGGTAAAGGTTTACTTTCAGCTGGCAGATCCGCAACGACGTTGAAATCAAAGGCTTCCAGCCAGTTGGCATGGTCTGCAACCAAATCATACTTTTTGGCGATCTTTTCAACAGCGGCTGAAGTCCACCACTCATACCAAACTAACCGCAGGTCTGTAAGCTCATTGAGAAGTTCCACCAGATGGATCTTGACCGGGATGTTGCCGCCATGACCGTTCAAGATCAGCACCCGCCGGAAACCCACGCCGTACAATGAGCGCAGGATATCTTCAACCACATCCAGGTAGGTGTGCAGCCTGAGGCTGATGGTGCCGGGGTAATCCAGGAAAAAGGGTGCACAGCCAAAGTTGAGGGGAGGTGCCACCAGCACACCACTTTGATCGGCTGCGGCCTCTACCAAAGCCATGGGGATATTAACATCGGTCAACAAGCTCAGGTAACCGTGCTGCTCACAAGCCCCCAGCACCAACATAACGCGGTCATCCTGTTTGAGGAACTTCTCAATGTGCATCCAATTGCGGTCTTTAAAGTGCATATTTTAACTCCTGAAAGGTGAGGTAAAGTTCAGATGCCCATTATAGCCCAGTCTACACCCAGTGGGATGCTGCCAGGAATATGATGCGGCAGGTCAGGAAACCTGTCGCATCGAGGGTAATGATGTCGCTGGTGAGGTCACCTGCGAACTAGCCTATCAACGACTATTCACCGTTCACTCATCACAAAACGATATTGACCAGCCTGCCCGGTACATAGATGACCTTTTTCGGGGTCTTCCCTGCCAGGTGCGCCTGGATATTTTCGCTTTCCAGGGCCGCAGCCTTGGCATCGGTTTCAGCGATGTCAGCGGGTACAACCAGCCGGTCACGCAGCTTCCCGTTAATTTGCACAATCAGGGTAATCTCTTCCTCTTTGGCTGCAGCTTCATCCGCTTCCAGCCACGATTGGAGGTGAATCGAATATTCATGACCAGTACGGATCCACAGTTCTTCAGCGATGTGGGGGCAAACTGGCGCCAGCATGCGTAAGTAGATATCCTGTGCTTCCAGCCAGTCTGGGGTACCAAAAGCACCCAGGGCTTTTGCAACGTTCATCTCGTTCAGCAGCTCCATCAAGCTGGACACAATCG
>SLIC01000014.1 GCA_007135845.1 Candidatus Brevefilum sp. | reverse complement strand
TGCCCTGGAATTGCTGATTACGCGCCTGGCAAATTAATCACTTATCCAGAGCATTGGTTGCGATATATTTGGGAATGGAGAACAGATGATTAGGTTTCAGGTGATCGGGTAAATGGCGATTAAGGATCAGGTATTAGTAACCAGGTGACGCGTCTTGGGCAAATGTTTTTGATCGTATTCACAATTGAGTGGCATTAGCAATAAGGTTTTCCCTGACGACGCCACCGCCAATTGCGTCTTTTTTTATAGGGGGGTTCGTTGGTATAATTCAGTTGTTATGTTATTAATCAATTTGTCAATCACATCCTGTCAGGAGGCGAAGGGGGATCAGCCGTGTCAACATTGAATTTACGCATTGCCACATTGAATATTGGCGGTGGGGTTAAGACCTTTGAAGAGTATCCCCATGATACGCAGCAATCCCGTCAGGCCGCACTGGAAATACTCGTCAACCGTTTGGATGCGGATGTGTTGTGCTTGCAAGAGGTCACACAATACATTGATGCGGATGGGGGCACCCATGGCTTGATGGACGCAATCAGCCATGCAGGGAAATATGATTATGCCTTCTATGGCAAAACGGTTTCGATGGAAACGGATATGCAAGTGAAAAAAGATGTGATGGTGAAAGGGATCTTTAATGACTGGTGGAATTGGTCAAAGGGTAATGCCATCCTTGCCCGCAAACCCTTTGCCCGCCTGAGTGATCCCACCCGTCCTGGCTTACCACGTAACATCCCGGTTTTTCGTCCTGTAGCTTACGAAGGCAACCGTGATACAGATCCAAGGTTTGTGTTGTTAACACGTTTGAAGGAAGCCCCCTTCCCATTTTTATCAACGCTGCACCTGACCACCCTGGTCGGAGAGCGGCCGCCGAACGGACACCCTCAAAAGATAAAAGAAGCCCAACATATGCGTTTTGAACAAATCAGCCGGTTTCTGGATTTGGTACAGACCTTCATCTTGAATAAAAATCAACCTTTGATCCTGGCTGGAGATTTTAACGCAACAGAAGACGAGCGTAGTCTCAGGCAATTACTGGATGCAGCACCAGGATTCATTCGTTTAAAGCCAGAGAATGAGGGGCCGACCCATCCCGCGCTCGCAGACGCGGTTGACCACATCTTTTTTTGCCCGCAGGAACGCTTGTCTGATTATGTCTGTCGGATCGATGCGGGTGACCTCAGCCGGCGAGCATCAGACCACCTGCCGGTCGTTGCAGATTTACAGATAATCAAGGATTGAACACATACATGCGCGCGCTGAATTTGGCTGGAAACAGGGGTGCGCTGGGTGATCCTAAAAATCAGGTTTTATTGAACAGGAGTAATGTCAGATGGCTTTAAAGAAACAAAAGCGGCAATATTTCGGCACGGATGGGATGCGTGGTCATGTTGGACAGCACCCGCTGGTGCCCGAGTTTGTGACCCGTTTAGGGTATGCAGCCGGGGTGGTATTATCACGAAAGGCATCACACCCCTCATTTGTGATTGGACGCGATACACGTCAATCGGGTGAAATGCTGCAAAGCGCCCTCACAACCGGGTTGCTGGCCAGCGGTGCAACAGTCGTTGATCTAGGAGTTATCACCACACCGGGGGTGGCGTTCATGGTGCGGAAGATGAATGCTGAAGCCGGGATTGTGATCTCTGCTTCTCATAACCCTGTTAATGAAAATGGGATTAAGTTCTTCAATGAACAGGCCTTAAAGTTAAGTGAGGATGTGGAACTAGATATTGAAGCCCTGCTGAGCGACCCCATAGATCTGAGCAATGCCCAAGCCTACCAATATGGCCGGCGGATTGCTGGGATTGATATGCGCGAGTTATATGCTGACCACCTGGTGGACGAGCACCAGGATCTGACCCTGCGCGGTCTTAAACTGGTCCTGGATTGTGCCAATGGCGCAGCTTCATGGTATGCACCAGAGGTGTTTTCGCGCCTGGGTGCTGAGGTAGTCGCCATCCATGCCTCGCCAACAGGGATCAACATCAACGAAAAAGCAGGCTCAGAACACGTTCGTCAGCAGCCGGGTGACTTGAGCTCGCTGATCCACCGCTACGGCGCCAATTTTGGTGTGGTCTTTGACGGTGATGCTGACCGGGTGATCTTTGTTGACGAAGCTGGAAACCTGGTGGATGGTGACCATATGCTGGCGATCCTGGGGGATTATTTACATTCCCACGGCAGGCTGCTGGGAGATACTGTCGTCAGTACGGTTATGCGAAACGGGTCGCTGGTAGATTATTTTGCTCACAGAGATATAAACTTTATTGAAACAAAGGTTGGTGATAAATTCATCATGGGGGAGTTAAGCGATTTGATGTCTGAGGGTAAACCGCACGGCTCGATCGGCTTAGGTGGGGAGCAATCCGGTCATATTATCCTGATGGATGAGGAACACACCACCGGGGATGGTTTGCGGTCGGCCATCTACTTGATCCGGGCTTTCTTAGCCAGCGGGAGCGCAACCCTGTCAGAACTGGCAGAAAGCATCCATAAATATCCCCAGGTGATTGCTTCGGCAAATGTGGCAGAGAAAATCGACCTGGAGCATATTGAAGAAGTGGTTGCCATGCAAGAGGCGATCAGAGCCGACTTGCCAGGGCTCACAAGGCTCAACTTGCGCTATTCCGGGACGGAACCCAAGGTGCGGCTGATGCTTGAGGCAGATACCCGTCACACCGAGGCTGAGTTAGCCACGAAGGCTTTTGCCCTGTGTGAACTTGTCCAAGCCGTCACGAACACTCCCCCGGGGAGCCTCCTTGAGGTGTTGAATGTTACCCGCGGCGGGTTGATGGCGCGGTCAGGATGACCGCACTGCCCAGTTTTTTACACGGTCTCATTGAATCACCCGTTACCGGTTAAAGAGTCATAGTTAGGAGTCATAAATGGATAAGTTAAACATCGCTTTTGATACGATTGACATCCCGCAATTGGGTGTTTTTTTCAACCAGATCAATCGTGAACTGCTGATTGCTGAAACTGAGCCTGCCTGGCACGCCAGTGTGGATGCCATGGGGTCGTTCCTGGATGTGATCAAGCAGAAGGTGCTGGTTGATCCAGCGTTAATTGCCAGGGATCCGGTGAATGCTTCGCGTGTCTTCAGCATTTTGCTGACCTTGATCGCGACCGGTACACAGTACCGTTTAGAGCAGTTCTTGCCCAAGGACCCGCAAGGTGAGTCTCGGCGTTCTTTAATCGACGAGGTTTATATTCCCCTGACAGGCGAGCTGCGTCGGAAAGCAATCAGCCTGGCAAAGGATTATCTGGCGGCACCGGCTTTTGACAGTTTGCGGACTGATATTGACCACGAAATCCTGCCCTTGCTGGACAGCATGGACTACCGGATCGATCCCAACCGCTGGATGCCCTTCCGGGTTGTGCAGATTGGGAATATTTATGAACGCTTGATCATGTTCCGATTGCGCACACAGGAACCGCTCCTGATTGGTGATGAGCAAAGTACAGGGCTGCTGCGCATGATTTATGATCGCAAATACCTGCGTTTTGGCACCTCTGGCGTACGCGGCCGCTGGGGCGCGGATTTTACCGAGCAACGGGCAAAGCAGGTCGTCCAGGCGGTTTGTGATTATCTCAACGACATCAATGTGCCGGATTTTGTCGGACGTGAAAACCTCGCTGGTCGGAAGATCGTGATTGGTTACGACACACGCCGCAACGCAGACCGGGTGGCGCAATGGACGGCGGAAGTCTGCCTGGCGAATGGTTTTACGGTTGATTTTGCCAACCGCGATACCCCCACACCTGCCCTGGTGTATTACCTGACGGATTACGTGCCAGCCGATGAGGTGGCTGGGCTGATTATCTGCACTGCCAGCCATAACCCACCTGAGTGGCAGGGAATCAAGTTTAACCCACGCCTGGGTTACCCGGCGCCCACCAACCTGACAGATTTCGTCTCTTTCCATATTAACGAGATGCAGTTGGTCGATGCGGATGCCCGTACCACCAGCCTGGTAGATGGCCGACAGCAGGGGCGGCTGCGGGGATTTGATCCCCTGGATGATTATGTGGCCTGGATCAAGGACAACGGTCGTGGGAATGCCCGCATCCCGGTCGATTTTGACCGCATCCGCGACTTTTTCAGCGATAAGATGGTTGTGATTGACGAATTCCATGGCTCGGGTCGGGGGTACCTGACACGACTGGTTGGTGAAGCCGGTGTGCGCTACACAGTGGTGCATGCCCAGCGGGACCCCGAACTGACCGGCCTCGATTATGCCAACCCGGAGGAACCCTTTATCAATCCTCTCAAAGACAGGGTGGCTGAAACGGGTGCCCATCTGGGCTTAGGGATGGACACCGATGCCGACCGCTTTGGGATAGTCGATCAGGGCGGGGTGTACTTCCGCCCGAACCAGATCCTGCCCATGCTGATCCGCTACCTGGGAGTGGAACGCGGTATTACGGGCCGGGTGATCGCCACACAGACGGGATCACCCCTTAACGAGGTCCTGGCGGGCATGATCCCGGGCAATGAAGACAATCAACCGGCTGAAGGTGCGCTCCCGGGGTATGTCAGTCATCCCTTTTACAGGATCAGCATCGGTGATCGTGAAGACCGTATCTTGAAACATGCCTTCCTGGTGCCGGTAGGGATCAAGTACATCGAGGAGATCCGCCGGGTTGATCGGGCTTACCAGGCACAAAAACAACTGCCAGAGGACTGGCGTGACCGCATCCTGATTGGCGGGGAGGAATCTTCGGGGCTGACCACCCGTGGGCACATTACCGATAAGGATGGTCCCTGGGCAAACCTGCTGGTGATGGACATGCTGGCCTATTTTGGTACCCGGGAAGAAAACCCGCTCAAGACGATCCGCGAGATATGGGAGGATACTGTAAACATGGAAGGTTTATGGGAGTCCTTTGGGTGCTCACCGGATGATGATAGCTCTCATACTGGGCGGGAGGATGTGGATGCGCCTTTGGAGGCCAAGGAGGCATTTATCAGTTATTACCTTGATTTGGCCGAGTCAGGCGAAGCGCCCCAAGTGGCCGGAATGCCAATTGCCTTCCTGGGCGGGATCCGTTACGAGATCGCCGAGATGCAGCTGCGGGATGCTGAAGGGGATGACCGTTACCAGCTACGCGTGCGCGCCTCCGGTACCGAGCCCATCAACCGCATTTATGTCGAGTCCGTTGACCCCCAACAGGGTCGGGTGATCATGGATGCTGCCCTGGCCAAGTTGGAAGACCTGACGATTGAGGAGATCAAAAAAGCCCACAGCCAATGGCGATTGGTGGATATGCTTTCACAAACCAAGCTCACCGAGAAGACCCGGGAGGCAGTCAAGAAAACAATCGCTGACCGGGGTTGGACGCTGGTTGAGGTCAGGGAAAAATTGAAGAAATTGATGGCAGCCCTGGAAGCACGCAACCGCAAGATCGCAGATGCCTGGTTGAAGGTGTTGGAATAGTTGTAGGGTGCGGTCTGATCTTGACCGCACCATTTATGTCTTATGAATTACACCGGGTTAATCTATTGTTTTGAATCTTGATAAAACAACGGCGGTTTAAAAGCGGGACCCGCCCTACATAAAACACAATTCTTTCGTAGGGTGCGGTCCGATTTTGACCGCACCAATTATGTCTTATGAATTACACCGGGTTAATCTATTGTTTTGAATCTT
>SLIC01000282.1 GCA_007135845.1 Candidatus Brevefilum sp. | reverse complement strand
CCTCTCCCGTGTTCAGATCATAGAAGATGTCATCCTCACCCAGTTCAGCCAGGACAGTCTCATCCGGGGTAAATAACACATTGGTGGCAGGATGCGCATGCTGGCCAGGTGCATCATTACCGATTTAGACCCATTTTGCCCAAAGGTTTTTAATTTTAGGGCTGCCTTGATCTTCAGGCAACCCTCAACAAACACCCTGTCGCTTAACGAACGATCAGCGCTAAGAGCACATCATGCTCAGTTACACCTTCAAGTTTTGCGGTTGCCGACCTTGTTTGGCTCCGCTCCACTTCACAGGTCATCTGTCACCAAAGCAGCGGCGGATGCAAAGCGTGAATGACAGTCACAGCCAGTGAATTTAATCCCAACTTTTATCCATGTTTGGTTTCCTTCATTACTTTATTTATTTTGTAAAATGAGCGGTAAGTAAATCGGAAAACTTGATATTTCTTCCTCATCTTCTGATATTGCTATCACGCCTTCTGGGTAGTCTTGAGGAAGGTGAGTGGGTGTACAACGAATAAACAGTCCTTCGTCATCTAAAATGATGGAATATCCATCTTCATCAAGTTCGCAGGGTTCTTCATCCCCTTGAGAAGCATAACCGTGTTCATTTACATCAACTCGCACACTCGTGCAAGTCGTATCACCCCATGCATTGGTCACACACACAGTCACATAGCCATCATAGGGTTCCCCATAGACATGCTCAGCAAAAGGTTCACCCGTTACAAGGTCAATTTCACCATCGCCATTAAAATCCCATGCATAGCTTGTGATCTCCGAACCGGATGGATCAAAGGATCCTGATACATCAAAAATCACTGGTTCGCCTATCATTCCCGAATAAGGATTGTCAAAACAAGCAAAAGGCTGAGGAATAATCGTTTCGAACATTGTCGAGTTGAAAGTATTGATACCCATTATGAAACCGCCCGTACTATCCGCAATTTCACCTATAGGACCATTGAAACTCAGGCCATAGGTATCAACATCAACACCATATACCGGAATTCTACCAAGCGCGATATTGTTGGTGATAATGTCAGACACTGTCAGATTAGAGATCGGCTCAGGAGAGTACGCAGGGGAAGAACCAAGTACAACAATAACTCTTGAAACACAGTCTCGCCATGGTAATTCTAAAGCCGTTTGGATGCCAGAAAAAACAGTCGACTCCCTTTTCTCTGCACCCTTAGTTTCAAGAGAATCAAGAGCAGCCTGAATTAAATACAAGTCATCAGTAAATTCTAGGTCGACTCTGGATGGATAGTCATCAGGCCGATCAGTATTCTCAGGAAAATCTCGGTAAGAGACAATGGACACTCTGTAAGAGTCTGTAATCATTGGGAGACTGTAAGTCACACCTAAAAGCTCTTGCTTTGCTTCCCAATAAAAATCGTCCATATCACCACTCGCTTCGATCACAAAGGCAATGTCAAGGTGGATATTGGTAGCGGATGGTTCAGGTGCAAGTATGTCTTCAACATCTGGCAATCTCAACGGAAGATTTTCATGCCCTAGTGGATTAAAATGATACCACTCAGCTATCTTCAAACCTTCAAACTCATTTATCCATCTATCAGGATTTCTCGCCAGCTGACTGGGGTGGGGTTCATTCCCATTAAAATGATCCTTCGTCCCATCATAGTAATGAATGAAATCTTCCCCAGCAGCAGCGTTGGCGGCTTCGACCGCAGCTCTCTGAGCGGCTTCTCCAGCAATTGCCAATGCGCGTACATTACTTGTAACCTCATACTCATCATAATAAAACGGCCATACAGATAGAATAAGAGTAAATCCCACATCTAACGTAATATGAGGATATGAAACATAAAGAATCCTGGCATCAGGTCTCATCCTGGCTCTGAGGGCTGCAAACGTGTCGATCAAATCCTGTTGCAGTCCTGGCATTCCATCTATCGCATCTTCTACATTCTCTCGACAACTTTTAGGGCCTGCAAAGTATGTATAACAAGAACTTACAATGCTATTGAATCCTAAATCGTTGCCCCCCATTGTCATCAGGACCAGGTCAACACTTTCGTCAACAGCTTCGATTTGAGGTTTTACAAAGCGTCCACATCTTCCCCATCCGATGTCTTCAAGAAACTCTTCATTTGGATAGTCTGGTGTTGGGCAACTGCCATCCAAATTCTTCAAGTGCCAGCTGATTTTCCTTGCATTATGAATATTTTCAACGACGCCACCAGAACAGGCGCGGTTGATATAGGTCACAGCAAATCTGTCTGATAGAGATTGTGCAAATTGACCCCCCCAATTTGTGGGGCTGCGGTAGCAGCCCTCAACCCCATGGTAATTACGCCTGTCGGTTGCAGATCGCGCCCCATTACCAGACGAGTATGAATCACCAAGGTGAACGATTTTAAGCCGCGGCTTCCCACCTCTTTGTTGCGCTGACGAAACCAAATCCAAGGGTATTGCAAGCACCATGACAGCCAATACACAAAATATTAAAAACTTCTTCATCTTATTCATGGAAATCCTCCTGGTGTTTTTCCATAAAGACCGTTACTGATTTTTTCTGATTGGATCAGCTCGATCCCATTATCAGAAACAATCTAAGGTTTACCATCTGATCAGGTTTATCCATTCATCAACACAACCACCGTGATTACTTTGGTGCCTTCAAGTTTTTACACATGCATTGTTGCGCTCCTCTCTTCTGGGTAATCTTCCCGGTCTGACAAGACCCTTTCCAGCAATTGAATCAATTCGCTGACTTGATCCTAACAGAATGTAGCACCCTCTGGCAGCGGTTTGTGTCTGCCACCCATTCGACTGGCAGGGGACCCTCACCCTGCTGAACTTGCCGCAGGTTGATCGCAAACAATCGGGGATCTTGGTTGCTCACATCAACGCCTTTTCGCTAATGTACGGATCACATCAACCGAAATCACGGCTAAAAACATCTCCAGACAGGTTTTTATGCCGATCTCCTTCCATCATAACAAACCAAGCGTTTAATGATCGTTTCATGGGCCACTTGATCGCAATTCACCGCCAATCAATCCTTAACGCATCACTCCAGCGGCACGCCCCACAGGCGCACAACCCCATCATCACTACCCGTAATCAGCAGCCTGCCGCAGGGAGAAAAGGTCAGGCTGTTGACCCTGGCCGCGCTGAACTGTTCGACATGCTGGCCTGAGCTGATATCCCATAGGTGGATAAACCAAGAATCAGCAGATGCGAGGACAGCGCCGTTGGGGGACAATGCAATCCGCTTCGTCTCAGACCACTCATTCTGCTGCAGCAAATGGATCAGCTGGCCTGAGTCAACATCCCATAGGTAGATGACCTCTTTATGAGCTGAAACCAGGTTTGCCCCATCCGGAGAAAAAACCAGGCCGCCGCCGTTATACCCCTCGATGACACTCAGCCGGCTGCCTGAGAGCGGGTCCCACAAGTGGATGAACCCATCAGCATGCCCCGAAGCCAGCACCAATCCATCAGGGGAAAAGGCCGCATGCAGCGCAGGTGTGCCATAACCAAATAATCTTCTGACCTGGTCTCCAGTGATCGGGTCCCACAAGGTCAGGGTGTCATCAGCGCCTACCATCGCCAGCAGGGAACCATCCGGTGAAAAGGCAAGGTCCCTGACTGTATCCGCATAGTTGATGCGAGTGCTGAGCGGGTAACCAGCATTGGCATCCCACAGGTAAAGGGTTGATTCAGCCACCCAGGAAAAGAGATTCCCCGTCGCCAAGGTTGACCCATCCGGTGAAAAAGCCACACTCGTTATCAAACCCGTATGTCCTGGCATAACTTGCAGCAGCTCACCTGATTCAACATCCCACAGACCTAAAAACCCATCTTCACCTGCTGCGGCAAGCTGTGTGCCATCGGGAGAAAAAGCTAAACCCATCACATTGACGTCTGCCTTAAAGATCCTTGGTTCCGGTTCTCTTTCTGAACTCACGTCCCACAAAAAGATATTGTTTCCATAATCGCAGGCAGTCAACACCTCCCCATCTGGCGAAAAAGTCAGGCTTGTTAGCCTGGACTTAAGCCCTTGCATGGAATTAACACCGACATTGCGGCTCACATCCCACAGGAAAATCTTGGGCCAAGCACCGCTTGTGAAATCCCCAAAACGTTCACCAACAGCCAGGATCGAGCCATCCGGCGAGAAAGCCAGGTTGTCTACCGTACCATAACTGGTTTCCAGTTCAGCTAGCTGTTCGCCCGTCAACCCATCCCATAAACGAACATCTTGTTCATAATAACCAACAGCCAACAGCGACCCATCATTTGAGAAAGCCATATTCGAGGGGGACGCTTCTGACTTCTCCAGGGTTAGCAAAGGGGTGTCAGGATTAAAGTCCCACAGGTGGATGCGCTTATCCTGATCCAATATGGCCAGCCGAGACCAGTCAGGTGAGATAGCTGAAACAACACCAATCTCATCAAAGTCCTTCAACATACGGCTGAACGCGCCCATGTTGATATCATAAAAAATGCCGCCGCCTCCGCCTAATGCGGCCAGGACGGTCCCATCAGGGGAGTAGAAGATCTCGGTTACGGCATCATGATATCCCACCAGGCTATCAAGCATCTGACCGGACTCAACATCCCATAGACGGATAGTACTGTCAGGACTCTTTGGTGACCAACCGCCCCCAGAAGCCAAAAGGGACCCATCTGGGGCGTAGGCCATGCTTGTGACCGTCGTAGGATGACCCTCCAATGAATTGACCAGTTCACCGGTGCCTAAATGCCAAACTTTGATCGAATCTTTAACTCCCCCCGCGACCAGGTATGAGCCATCTGGCGATAAGGTCAAACTGCGCACAATCCCGCTATGGTGTTCCATTCGGCTGTGCAGGCGGCCTGTGTTGCTATCCCACACATAAGTGGTGCCGCCCAAAAACCTGGCGGCAATCCAAGCGCCATCGGGTGAGAATTCCACACGCATGAATGATAACCGTCCATCATTTCCCCGCAATACCCGGAGCAGTTGACCTGAGCTGACATCCCATAAGCGTAGGGTGCCATCGGAAGTCGCTGAGACCAACTGTGACCCATCGGGGGATAAATTAACATGGCTTATCCGCTCCTCATGTTCGCCTACCATACCGATCAGGTCTCCCGAGCTGCCATCTATGAAATAAACTGCGTTATCCTTGATGGCAGCTACAAGGATTCCATCCGGGACAAAGACCATCCGCATCAACCGCAGGGACTCTTCTTCCAGGTGGTCAAGCTGCTGCCCAGAATCTACGTCCCATAAATAGACGTTATTAGAATCCAAAAGGGCCAAGACAGCCCCATCGGGTGAAAAAAGCAGTTGTGAAGCACCTTCAATATCCTTCCAAGTCATGCGTAGTTCGCCTGAGTTGACATCCCACAGGCGCAGGGTAAAGTCCCTGCCGGCTTCAGTTGCTGTTGCCCACGAAGCCAGTAAAGCCCCATCGGGTGAGAAAGCCAGGTTGTAAACCGGCTGTGTATGCCCTTCCAATATTGTGATTAGCTCTGCTGTGCTGCCATCATATAGATGAATGCCCTCAACCCTATGATCTGACCCTGTGGCCAGCAGTGCACCGTCTGGTGAACTAATCACCAGGTCGTGAATCTTAAAGATGTCCGTCTCTATAAAGGCGGTTTCTTCCATCGTCTGGCTGTCATAATGATGAATACCCAGGCTGCTGCCCACCAGCATCGTCACACCGCCGGGG
>SLIC01000116.1 GCA_007135845.1 Candidatus Brevefilum sp. | reverse complement strand
ATCGTGAATTTGTTGTCCATATCTGATGCGATGGATGAAAATTTTATTACTTTACCTATCCCTAAACCCCTACCCTACTCGAAAAGTGCTGCGCTTACTCAAAGAGTGCTTCGCGAAGGGAAGAGACTTTAAGGTTTATTTAACAATGGTTATCTACAACTTGATTATGAAGATATTTTTCGTTTCACTGATTTACTTTGCGATTGCCCTGGTGATCGCCTGATGGTTTGATCTACTTATTTGGGTCGATGATACAATAAAACACATGGAAACACCATCGAAATCCGGCCATTTATTCATTCTTGCTACCCCGATCGGCCATCCTAAAGATATCACTTTGCGTGGTTTGGAAATTCTCAAAAATGTTGATGCCATCATCTGCGAGGAATTCCGCCAGGGCAGCCGGCTTCTCCGCCAATTAGGTATTGATAACAACCTGATCACGCTTAATGAACACAACGAAGCGCAGGAAGCCCCCAGCATCCTCCAGCGCCTGGTTGATGGAGAAAGGCTTGCTGTCATCTCCGATGCAGGCACACCGGTCTTTGCAGACCCAGGGCAGCACCTACTTCGGCTGGTTTACCAGGCTGGTATCCCTGTATCTCCTATCCCAGGTCCCGCGTCTCTCATGGCTGCCCTATCGCTGTGTGATTTTTCGATTGAACGCTTCGTGTTTGCCGGATTTCCGCCGCGTAAAACCCATCTCAGGGAAGGTTTTCTGGCGAAATACAAAGCCGAAACCATCCCAGTCATCCTGATGGACACCCCCTACCGCCTGACGAAATTGCTGGAAGAAGTTCAATCGGTGTTTGGTAAGGCACAGGATATCCTCCTGGCTTGCGACCTGACCTTACAGAAGGAAGCCGTGTATCGGGGTGCCATTAGCGAGATTTTACCCAAGGTATCCGGTCAGAAACGGGAGTTTATTTTGATTCTCAACCTGAACAAACCAAAGCGGAAAGGATAATATGCCTGACTACACAGAGATACATCTCGGGGAGAAAACGCTCCAGCTCCCAGCTTTTCTGCCTGACGCGACACTCGGTTATGTGCGCGCGGTTGATTCGCAAGATCTTGAAAGTGTCAAAATCCAGGGATTGGTCATGAATACCTTTCACCTGATGCAAAAGCCCGGCTCAAGCACCATCCAGGCATTCAATGGTCTCCACCGGTTTTCTGGCTGGAAAAAGGTGATCATCACCGATTCGGGCGGTTTCCAGGCATATTCACTGATCCACCAATCGGATCAATTTGGCAGCCTGACCGATCGCGGCATTCAATTTCGACCAGAGGGAAAGGGACGCAAATTCCTCCTTACCCCTGAGAAAAGCATCCAATTACAGATCAGTTACGATAGTGATATCGTGATTTGTTTGGATGACTGTACCCATGTCGACGCCTCTCGAGAAGAACAAGAAATATCTGTTGAGCGCACCTTGGATTGGGCCGCTCGCTGCAAGCAGGAATACAACCATCAACTGGACCAACGCCAGGTGCCTGAGGCAGACCGTCCCATGATCTTTGGTGTGATCCAGGGCGGCGGCTTTAAGGACTTGCGCAAAAAATGTGCCGAGGGTTTGTTGGAACTCGGCTTTGATGGGTTTGGTTATGGCGGTTGGCCGCTGGACTCCCAGGGCTCCCTGCTCACTGAGATGATTGGCCTGACACGTGAACTGGTACCCTTCGAATTTCCCATGCATGCCCTGGGTATCGGACATCCAATTAATCTGGTCAAGACCCACCAAATTGGTTACGTTTTATTTGATTGCGCATTACCTACCCGTGATGCCCGGCATGGCCGGTTAATGCGCTACACCGTGCCGCCTAATTCAGCCTTAACGGGTGAAGATTGGCTTGAGTATGTCTACATCCAGGACAAAAAGTACATCAAAGATAACCGGCCAATCTCAGGAGATTGCGACTGCCCAGTCTGCCAGCACTATAGTATCGGTTACCTGCACCACCTGTTTAAAACCGGTGATTGGCTCTATCAGCGGCTGGCAACTTTGCACAATCTTCGATTTATGACCCAGCTGACAGAAAGGTTGCGTCAAGATCGTGGATAAAAACCACCCAGAAATGCTGGCCAAACAAGTGAGCGCCAATCCAAAATATCAAACGATCCATCCAAACCTGGTACTCAGGCTCACTCAAGAAGCTGTTGACAAAGGGTTTAAGGGGAAACCAGCCGTCAAATACGTTAGGAATAAACTACACCAGGTCGCGGGTGCCTATTTCAAACAAAGCATTAATTACACTGCTGCTAAAACAGAACTTGCACAGCTGCCAGAAGAAAGCAATGCTCAAATCATTAAAGATTTTTGCCGCAAATGGATGCAGGCTCATACTTCCACAGCAGAGCGGCTGCCTATTTTGGAGGACTTTTTCCAGACCTGTTTGGCTCCAATCGCCCCCATCACCAGCGTGTTCGACCTGGCTTGTGGTTTAAACCCTCTCGCCATCCCCTGGATGCCCCTGGCAGATAACGCACAATATCTAGCTTGTGATATCTACCTGGATATGTTGGATCTAATTACTTCCTTTTTCAAACAAATTAAACTGTCTGGCCAAACTTTTCCATGCGACTTGATCAGCACCATCCCACCTCTTGCCATAAGCGGCACAGATTTAAGAATAGGTCAACATTATGCCCATGTGGCTTTATTACTCAAATCCATTCCCTGCCTCGAGCAAATGGAGAAATCAGTGACCGCACGGTTATTGGAAAGGATTCCATCTAACCACATCCTGGTGTCGTACCCGGTGCACAGCCTTGGCGGTCGACAAAAGGGCATGAAGGAGTTCTATTGGCAGCATTTCCAGGATTTAGTCATTGGAAAAAATTGGCAGGTGAGAGAATTCGATTTTCCCACTGAGTTGGCTTTCCTGGTGAGCAAATGAAAATCGATGAATCTACTGTGCAGGAATTTATTGCCAAAGTCCTCGATTCGAAGAAATATCGCAATTCCGGGTTAAACCAGGACACAATTGAAGACCTCATCCGGCAAGAAGCTCCCCACCATACATCAGCAAAACAACTTTTGAAAGCTGTCCGGGGGAAGTTACACAACATCGTCGCCCCTTATCTGGGTGAACCGGATTATGCTGCTCTGACACGAGACCTGCATCAAATTGAGGATTTTTCACTTACATCACCCCAACTGATCTCGTTTTGCAGGCATGTCCTCTCACAACATGCCTCCACAGAAGAACGCATTCCCGTGATGTCAACGTTCTATTCCCAGCTCTTCTCAGCTGCCGGTCAACCGCAATCGATCCTTGATCTCGCCTGCGGCTTGCACCCCCTGGCTTTGCCCTGGATGGGTTTACCCAGCTCAGTACGCTATCATGCCTTTGACATCCTTCAACCTCGCATTGATTTCATCAACCAGTTCTTTTTAAAAGTAGGCTTGAT
Organism: Candidatus Brevefilum sp.; assembly: GCA_007135845.1. The sequence goes on along the minus strand of SLIC01000116.1, from coordinate 2,337 downwards.
GCCCCTGGCTGAAAACCGAGATATCCTGGTCAATCCCCCAACCATTCATGCAGACCTGGGAATCTTCTTCAAAGAAGCCCATCGTTTTGAAAAACGGCAGCCTGGATGCAATCGAGCCTTTTGGGAAAGCCTTAAAGTGGATAAACTGGCTGTATCCCTTCCGACAAAAAACCTATCTGGTTCCCATAACCTGATAAACGCCCACCTCAGCCTGGTGCAAGCCAACTTACCCGAAAACCGTCGTATGCGTGAAATAGTGGTCGGAAACGAAATCATCTTCCTCATAGAAAGAAGAGGGAGTGATGAAATTGTCTGAGACGCATGCACCATGGTTTGAAGATAGTCTTCAACGCTTTTCGGAGATCCTCTCTGAAGCCGAAATCCAACAAATCAGGGACATCCAGGCTTCTCCACTTCCCACCGGTATTCGCATTAACCCCCTTAAAGCCAATCCTCACAAGGCTATCCATGATCTCACGGCTCGTTACAGCTGGGAAGTAAAACCGATTCCCTTTTGTGATAATGCCTGGCTGATCAATTCAGCTGAATTTCCTCCCGGTAAAACCATCGAGCACCGCCTTGGCGTTTATTACCTGCAGGATGCCGCCTCAATGGTGCCGGTCAGCTTGATGGATTTTGACCAACCCTTCCCATTAATCCTGGATATGGCCGCCTCACCAGGCGGAAAAACCACCCACCTGGTAGACCAGACAGGCGACCAGGGCTTCATCCTTGCCAATGACGCCAGCAATGCCCGCATCCCTGCGTTGCGTTCGGTGCTATCAACATGGGGTGGGATAAACCTGGCAGTGACCAACTTCCCCGGTGAGCTTTTCGGAAACTGGTTTCCAGAGACTTTTGATAGGGTATTACTCGATGCTCCCTGCAGCATGGAGAACCTGCGTCCTTCACCAGCCCATCCCCTGCGAGCTACGACCCAGGATGAACGGCTGCGCTTGCAGGATAGACAGGTCCAGCTTTTGATCAGCGGGTTGCAAGCACTCAAGACCAGTGGTCAAATGGTATATGCCACCTGCTCCCTGGCACCAGAAGAGGATGAAGCCGTCATAAACCGTGTATTAAATACTTTCTCTAATAAAATCAGCATTGAAAGCGTCGCAGAAAAGTTACCGTTCAAAGCTCCGGGACTGCCAGCCTTCGGTTCAGACACTTACCACCCAACGCTTATCCATTCATTACGCCTGTGGCCTCATATCACGGGCATGTCAGGTTTCTTTTGCTGTCTGTTGAAAAAGCACAAGCCAATACCGGCGTCCAGTGAACGACCACCCAGTCGTGATTTCTCCCGCACACACCTCATACCAGCCAGCCAAACATTTCAGGATCAAATACGCGAGATACTGACCAATAATTATGGTTTTAATATTCAAGCACTCTTGGATGACTTTCGGCTCCATCTTTTTACCAGGTATGAAGAAGTGTATTTAATACCTGAAGCCTATCTTGAACATTTTAATACACTGCCTTTTGAGTTTATTGGGATGTCAATCGGTCTGTGGCGCGGAGGAAAATTTCAGCCATCCATTGAGTTTATCAGTCGATTTGGAGGTTTTTTCACCACTGGCATGATCAAAATAGAAGATGACCAGGTACAAGCTTGGTCTGCTGGACGCGACATCCGCAACCCACAAACCGGATTAATACCCTCAGGTCAATATCTGCTAGTTGTGGATAGCAGCGGGCGGAATCTAGGCTTGGGAAAATTGCTCCCAAAACGGCTGAGGAATATGCTGCCCAGGGTATCAATCTAAAAAATCGAGATATGTTTCTCTATCAACGGAAATATTGGTATAGGCCCCATGATATTGATCGGGTAGCAGGGCTGCGACCTCCAGCATGATGGCATCGGTGATCGATTGCAACGCGGTTTTATCATTCCGGTATTGATCAAATTTAATCCGAAAAGGTTCACCCACCTTGATGTGCATGGGGGTTCGTTTCAAACGCTTGATATTACTTTTAAAATTTTCATGTCCATAATAAGCCATTGGCAGGATGGGCATATTAAGTTTTCCAGCCAGGAGGACAATCCCTGGTTTTCCCCGAGTCAGTCGGCCGTCCTCAGACCGGGTACCTTCAGGAGCCACAGCTAATATTTTTCCCTCATCGAGCGCCTTTTTAGCTTCCCGAAAAGCTTCAAAATCTGCGGTTGAGCGGTCAATTGGGATCCCCTGCCACACATTGAATAAGAATGCCAAGAACGGATTATCCCATGATTCTTTCTTAACAAATCCCGAAAGCGGTCTCGGCACCAATTCGGTGATCAGCACCGGTGCATCCAGAAAATTTACATGGTTAGCGACAGCAATTAACGGT
>SLIC01000167.1 GCA_007135845.1 Candidatus Brevefilum sp. | reverse complement strand
CAACGCCGCGGTTGGCGCTTTGAACGCCTAGCTGGGGATATCGTGCTGATCAGACGATTGCTGGAAGGTGACTGGGAGGCGGATTTTCTTGTTTTGCAGCCCGGGCAGATGATTGAGATGAGCGGAGATGAGGGGATTATTGAGACAGGCTAAGAAGTCTGCAGTGAGTTCAGTCTTTTCTGAGATCCACAATACTAGAAACGCGTATTAAACTAGACTCCCGGGATTATGTTTGTTAGCTTCACTGGCTTAATAGCATCAAAGCAATCCCGGGGGCATTGCCTGATAATAAAAAACGCCTGATGTGTGTCATCATCAGGCGTTTTCGATGCAAATAAGGTTTCAGAATTATTCGGCGAACATTTCCTCGAGGATAGGCTGCAGCATGCCGATGCCGGCATTACCGGCGGCACGCCGTTTCAGGTTCCCCTCTTTATCGAAGAGGAAATATGCTGGCCAGAGTTCATTATCAAAGGCTTTCTTGACCCTGTGCATGTTATCAATGCCGCAAGCTTCAACGATTCCACATGCTTCGACGGATGTTTTAACTTTTGCGATGTTGGTATCAGCCTTCATCCTCGGGCAGTGGATGCTGATCATTTTCAGCCCTTTCGGGACGTAAGTATCCCGCCAGGCTTGCAGCTTAGGCATATTATCATGGCAAATGTGGCAGCTGGCTGCCCAGAAGTACACCAGGACCGGTTGTCCTTGTAACGCTTCCAGGTCGGGTTCACCATGAATCCATTCTGTTATGCCTTCCAACGAAGGCATCGGTGTCTTAAGTCGCATTGGCATGGGGTGGTCTCCTCAGGAGGTTAAAGCAGGTCTTGGCCCGGTTCCCAGTCGGCGCCGCATAAACCACCCGCTTGCAGGCCTTCTAAGACGCGCAGTGTCTCATCAACGCTGCGGCCGACATTCATGTTGTGAACCACCGAATACTGCAGGATGCCATCAGGATCGATGATGAACAGGCCGCGCAGTGCTGCGCCTTCCTGTTCTACCAAAACACCATAGGCTTCTGCCACGACATGGGTGTTATCAGATGCCAGGGGATACTTGGTGCCCATGATGCCGTTCTCCTCTTCTGGTGTCAACAGCCAGGCACGGTGCGAGAAGACCGAGTCGGTTGATACGCCCAGGATATCCGTGTTAAGTGCTTCGAATTCTTCATAGCGTTCTGAGAGTGCCAAAATTTCGGTGGGGCACACAAAGGTGAAATCGTAAGGATAGAAAAACAGGATCAGCCATTTACCCTTGTAATCATCCAGGGTGACGACCTCATCCAGGGTATCCATATTTTTGGTGCTCAGCATCTCAAAATAAGGTGCAGGTTCACCGACTTTTGCATATTCGTAAATTTCCATTAGGGTTATTCCTCCATAAAGAATAAATAACTTGGTTAGTTCATACAAACGGAAAATTATACTACAATATCGACCTTAATTGGCAGGTTCTATCGATTGTACACCACCAAATTGGTTGATTTGCAGGGTCCAGCGGCTGCCAATTTCCGCCTGTGTGAAGAGCTGGGCATTGCTGGTGTTGAACCGGTAGGAGTTATTGCCATCTCGAAAGGTAATGATGTACGTCTCAGTGCGTGTCCCTTCGCGCTGATCGGGTTCCAGTACGAGTGTTGGCCACATAGGAGACAGGTCTTGACCAGTCTCGGTGATGGCATCCACTGCAACCCAGGCCATTGTCGTGTAATCACAATAATCGTCGTAAACCTCGAAGGTACAATCCTGCACGACCTCGCCAATGCCAGTTCCGGTATCTTCAACATAAGGTTCGCCGCAAACCTCGGTGGCGTTGGGCTGCGGTTCTTCTGAGTTATAGCGAAAGACCATTGAACAGGTTGTCACCTCGCCACCTTCGGGAACTTCATCCCACCAGGCACTGTCTGTCACGGTTGTATATGCCTCAATTGCAATTGAACGTTCCCATTGAACTTCGCTGACGGCCGCAGTGATATCGTCCGTGCGTAAGAACATCACCAGCATCACGATGCAGCCAACGACCACAGCTAACCCAACTAAGATGGCAATGAGCGGGGTTTTGCGTTTCTTTTTCTCCGTTGTTGACTGTGATGGTGGTGGTTGAGGTGCTTCGGCTTCTGAAACGGTACGCACGCGCGATCCAGTTTCCCGTTGTTTGCCGTCCCAGCTCAGATCACCACCGCACTGCTTGCATAAATCTTCCGTGGCCCGGTTACGCGTACCGCAAAAAGGACAGTGGATATCGGGACCCGCTTTTGCCATGCGGATCAGGGCTTCATCTTTAATAAAATTGAATTGTTCCTCGTCGACCTGCAGGAACGCTACATCCGCTGGTTGGGGGGCGCCGCAGCTGGTGCAGCTTTTGATAGGACCCGGGTTCTGGGTATTGCAGAAAGCACACTGCCAAATCAGGGGAACAAAGCCAAGGCTTCTTCGAAACATAACGCCTCCATGGGTGATCTTTGTTGAATGTTGAATGGTTACTATTATAGGTAGAATCGTCTGGGGTGTCTACTATGGGATGGTGAATGGTGAATGGGGAATAGAGAATAGAGAATAGAGAATGGTGAATTGTGAATGGGAAATAGGTATTGGGTAATAGGAAAAAGTTGATTAGGAAGTAGGTAATAGGTATTGGGTATTAGGTCACCGTGAACTGCGGTTTGTTCATTGGACATTTTTAAAAAAAGTGAGGATTTAGTTGATAGGCTTATTAATGAACAAAGTCCTTACTTGACTCTTCCAACAGTAAAAACATAATGCAGGGTGATAATCCAGGCAAAATTAATCTTATCTGGATGCTATTTTCACAGCTAAAACCCGGGCGATACCGACACCTGCCAGGGCCAGCAGAACCCCAAACATGATCACAAAGATCCAATCGCCGGACTGGGCAAAATAGCCCGCACTGTTGACCATGGCATACACTACCATCCCGACTGATATGAGGAAGATCTGTTTCCCCAGGGGATGTGTTTTCAAAAGCATTATGCCGCTGATGATCAGCATAATGGCGGTTAAAAACTCGGCCGCCAGGTGAAAGGCGATGCTCCAGGGGGCGGTTTGCAGTTCCGGCACGTTGCCCGTCAGCAGGAAAAACCCCCATTGCAACAGCATCAATGCGCCGACACATACAGCATAAATTGCGGAAAATTTCATTTGGGGATCCTTTTATTCATTACACCAGGTCAAGGTTCAGTTTACAAACTCCGTCTATCATAAACCCATTGTTTTATCCATATGGTGTTTTTATCAATGATCGTTAAAGCAGCTCAATAATCATCGTTGATACAATGATGGTCATTATTCAGAGCCGAATATTATTTGCATGTCGGGTTTTTCAGTGCAGAAATAATGAACCCAGATATAGATATGATTGAAGGCTGCCAGTAACAGGGCTGGGATTGAAAGATGGATGAGTCCAATGGCCCACAGTACCAGGAATCCGAAGGTATACATGGCATTGCTGCTGTACTTAAAGATTCCACGGTCCTCCAGGGGCATCTGCCGGTACTTGATCCGGAAGTGATCGCCTACCATTGCGCGCACCAGGCCGAAGTATCTGAACACCGACCAGATAAGATAAACAAAAGGGACCAGTAAGATGAATGCCAAAACCATCGCCAGTGTGCGTGGGGCAGGCAGGGTGTTTTGGGTGGTCTGGGCGAGGCCAATCACAGACATAATGCGACCTGTTAGTAGGGTTTGGAATAAAATCCCCCAAATCACCAGGTCGGCCCGGCCGAAAACCCGGGTGAGAGTCGCCCATCCGATTTGTAGGCGGAACACAATCCATACCACCACCTGGTGGACGACGGCCAACCCGATGGAAAGCCAAAACCAGGTGGTGTTAGTTATTCCCAGCCACTGGACATCATCCAGAAAGGGGCGTCCTAGCAGCCAGGTGGCAGGTACCAGGGCCAATAAAGCCAGCAGGTGATAAACCTGGCGGTGGAAGAAATATGCCATTGACCTGGCCTGTGGGTACAGGAGCTTTTCCGGGTCTGTCATGAAAGATTCCTTAGCATAAGTTTATTAGATGACGCGATTTAATCCAAATTCTGTCGTTGCAACGAATTACTTACGAAAAACATGATTATTAATATTGTACGCAATTAACGACCCTATTGAGAAGGTCCTTTCAATACCCGAGGGGGTCGAGCTTATCGCGGGCTTCAACCCGCAGTGCTTCAGGCCAGGCCAGCTCGAATCCCAGCTGTCCGGTTAATAACGATTGAAATTCTTCCAGCAGGGTTGGGTTGTTCCTCGTTTGGTGGGGGGTGACCTTCTTTTGCAATGAGAATGCAGCCAGCGCGCCGGCAGCTTCGCCAATGTTCCACTCGACGGGATGCAGCCGATAGCAGCCGTTGGTGATGTGCGTGGTGCCAATGTTTTTGCAAGCAGGCAGCAGGTTCCTTATCCTGACCGGCAGCAGTGCTCCCAGGGGGATTTGAAACGGCCAGCTGGGAATATCGATGTAAGTTCGACCGGCCGTGCTGGGGTGTAAATCAATGCGGTAGCTGCCAATCCCGACACTGTCGAAAAATGGTTCCGCCCCACGTAAATCACCGCGCTGTTCGACACCGAAGTGCGACTCAAGGACCGTAAATTCAGCCTGGATACGCCGGGACTCGCGGACATAAACCGTTTTTGCCAGACCGTCTGTCCCTAAAAGGTCGCCACGCAGCCTTAAACCCGGGTAGCCCAGGCCGCCATCTTCCCGGGGGGCTTGAGTTTGCATCCAATACAGCAATGACAGGCTCAGCTGCCGGGCACCACGCAAATGCTGCTGTTTTTCTTGATCGGGCACACCCACCAATGGCCCCAACCAGTAATCGATCTGCGGCCAATTCACCAGGGTGATATCGCTGTCAAAAAATCCCTCCAGGAAATGGTACTTGTACAAAACCCGCCGGAAATGCCATAAATCATCACCGATGGCCGCATCCCTGGGTCCTCTGAAAATTGGACGGTAAACGGGCCGCAGGTCAACGGGATCGGGGGTGACCCAGCTCAACTGCTTATCTGGCCAGAAATCCGCCTGGTAACGGGCCCAGAAGTCGTAATCCTCTGGTTTTTCAATCGTGTGATCTTCGCCCGGTCGATAATCCAATGCAAAACACCAGGAAATGGCTTGCTGATCAAGTGGGTCCGGGCCGTCCATCCGGGCATGCAACTCCCCGGTTTGTTCCTGGCTCTCTGCCCCAAGCACATGTTCGACCCCTGCCAGAGGGAGCAGGTCGCCCAATTCTGTAGCATCAATCACCATGCGGGCGTTGATTTGAATGTGTTCACCAGCCATTGATTCGAAAGTTATATTTTCAACCCTGTCATTGACCACATCCGCATGAATCGCTTGATGTTCCAAAAAGAGCTGCAGCTTACCGCTGGCAAGGTAGGGTGCCAGCATCCCGGTTAATGCCTGTAATCCCACTTTGGGTTCATGGCATAATTTGCTGACGTTTCCCATGCCAGGGTTGAGAAAGGTATTGTCCCTTGCCGTTGCCGTCAGGGGGTAATACTGCCGGTAGGTGCTGCGGATGTGATTACGGAGTGCCCGGTATGAGGCCGTGCAACCGGTTTGATGGCTGTCGATCCAGGGGTTTTCATCTGGGGGAACGGCCTGCGCCGTCATTTGTCCGCCGATCCAATCGGTTTCCTCAACCAGGATCACGTCACAGCCCATATTTAAGGCGGACAAAGCAGCAGCAATCCCGCCCAAGCCGGCACCAACGATCAATAAGTCCGTCTGGTATTCGTGT
>SLIC01000272.1 GCA_007135845.1 Candidatus Brevefilum sp. | reverse complement strand
GCCAGCATTGGAAACAGGATCAATCCCTGCAGTACAAATCCAACTGCTGAAGGCAATCCCATCATCATTTGAACCTGGTCACCTCCCACAAATAAAGCGCCCATCAGGACCGATACAAACAACACAGCAATTGGATTTAATTGTGAAAGCCAGGCAATGATAATGGCTGTGTACCCATACCCAGCTGCCAAACCCGTTTGCAGACGACGAAAGATACCCGTAACCTGGGTGGCACCGGCTAATCCACTCAATGCACCAGATAGTAGAAGTGCCAAGACGATATTGCTTGCAATTTTAATTCCTAGATATTTCGCCGCGGTCTTATTTTCACCAATAATTTTCAACTCAAACCCCCACCGCGTTCGGTTAAAGATAAACCATAGGATGATGGCAGCGATAACAGCGAAAATCAAACCATTGTGCGCCCTGCCAAAAATTCTCGGCAGCCAGGCTTCTTCAACAAAACGTGCTGTACCCGGGAAGCCAAAACCCATTGGATCACGCCAGGCGCCATAATAAAGGTAGGAGGCAAATAAAATTGCAACGTAGTTTAACATCAATGTTGTGAGGGTTTCATCGACTCCCAGGTAGGCTTTAAGCGCAGCTGGAATACCTGCCCATATTGCCCCTGCAATCATTCCGGCTAAGAGGATCGTTGGCAGTAATAAACTGCCAGGAATGATATCAGCAAAATGTAAGGCGATACCAGCACCAGCGATACCACCGAAAACAAGCTGACCCTCAGCTCCAATGTTCCAAAACCGCATACGAAAGGCGATTGCCACACCTAAACTCGTCAGCATTAAGGGAATTGCAACAACAAGCGTTTCGGATAAGGCATAAGTTGACCCAAATGCACCTCTTACCATCGCCCGATAGGTGACGATTGGGTTAACTCCTGTCAACAAAAGCAGAATGGCACCGAGTAATAATGCGACGATGAATGAAACGATTGGAACAAGTATTGTTGCTTTGCGAGAGAGACTTTTTCGTTTCTCAAAATATATCTGCATGATAGATCAATCCTTTACTTCAACAGACGATTCTTTTTTCTGAACCTCTTCCAACCTGGTCCCACTCATCATCAGACCGAGCGTTTCAATATCTGCATGATCAGAGTCAATTATGCCCATGATCTTTCCTTCAAACATCACTGCAATCCGATCAGCAATTGAGGTTAATTCATCCAGATCTTCAGAAATTAACAGGACACCCATGCCTTTTTGGCGCTGTTCAAGCAGCATGTTACGAACTGCTTCGGTTGCACCAACATCAAGGCCGCGCGATGGATAGACGGCTACCAGTAATCCGTCGCAGGCATCAATTTCCCTGGCAAGAATTGTTTTCTGGATATTTCCACCTGAGAGAAATTTAACCCTGGTTTTTGGTGAAGGTGTTGCAATTCGGAATGAGTCAATCATACGCTTGGAAAAATCTAGAATTTTCTTAGGCCGAATGACTCCAGCTGTGCTGATTGGTTCATTACGATAGCCTTTCATGACCAGGTTTTCTGACACTTGCATGCTGCCGACTGTACCCATTCCCATGCGATCTGCTGGGATGTGGCTGACACCGGATTTAATCATGCCTAGAGGTGACTTTTTTGTGACATCTTTGCCCGATAGGAAAACTTTGCCGTTGTTTGGGTTGCGTAAACCGGTAACGACTTCTGCCAAGTGACCCTGACCATTTCCGGCAACACCGGCGATTCCTAAGATTTCACCACAGTGAATGGTTAAAGATACATCATTCAGTGCTGGCAGCCCACGATCGTCTTTAACCTTGATATTTTCCATTTTTAGAACGATTTCACCCGGATCAACGTCCTCTTTTTCCAAGCGAAACAACACATCGCGCCCAACCATCAAGCGTGCCAGTTCATTTGGGGAAGTTTCAGATGTTTTTCGGGTTGCCGTTACCTTTCCATTTTGCAAAACCATCACCCGATCTGAGAATTCCATCACTTCTTCCATTTTATGCGTGATAAAAATGGCCGACTTTTCCTCGGCTGTCATGATCTTCAGTACTTCATGAAGATCGTGTGACTCCTGAGGAGTCAACACAGCAGTAGGTTCATCAAGAATTAGTATATCTGCCCCTCGATAGATCAATTTCAAAATCTCAACCCGTTGCTGTTCTCCAACACTTAACTGCCAGATTTTTGCTGTGGGATCCACCTTTAAGTGATATTGTTCGGATAGCTCCCTGATCCGTTTTGTGATTTTTTGAATATCTGGAACAAGGGGTAGATCTGTCATGCCTAAGATGATATTTTCTGCAACCGTCATGGTAGGTACGAGCATAAAGTTTTGATGCACCATGCCGATTCCGAGTTCAGAAGAATCACGGGGCGAATCTATCTGCACAGGTTCTCCCTGAACAAGGATTTCACCCTCATCCTGGCGGTAAAGACCTACTAAGACGTTCATTAATGTGCTTTTTCCTGCACCGTTTTCACCTAGCAACGCCAGCACTTCACCTTCATGTAAATGAAGGTCCACGTTTTCATTGGCAATCACACCTGGGAAGCGCTTGGTGATGCCCCGCATCTCTAAAATTATATTTTTAGTTTGATCATTCATGGCATCCTAGCTATTTTCCTAATAATAATAAATAAAAAAAAATTGGGGTAAAGCGTAAGCCTTACCCCAAAATATTTTGATCGGATTTAATCGATTGTGCCGAGCACACCTTCGACAAACCAGGTGATGCTGAGCATTTCGCCGTCGGTCATACATTCGCCTTCAGCAACCATTTCCTCACCAGCTTGGTTGAAAATGGGTCCACAGAAAACGTCGTTACCAGCAAAAATATTTGCTTTGGCTTCTTCAACCAAGTCAATCACTTCTTGTGGGACAAGTGGGCTGAAATCAGCCAGACCCACAAATCCTTCTTCCATGGAACCCCAGACCTCATGGGTCTCCCAGGTGCCTTCGATTGCCTGTCTGACAGATTCGATGTAATATCCAGCCCAGTTCCAGATCGGGCTTGTGAGCACTGAGTCACCCACAAATGCACGGTGGTCTGAGTTGTATCCAATGCTCATGGCGCCAGCTTCCGCTGCAGCCCTTTGCGGCTCAGTCGTGTCCTGGTGTTGGGCAATGATGTCCACGCCCTCATCCAGCAATGCCATGGCTGCTTCACGTTCGACAACCGGGTCAAACCATGTGTTGGTCCAAACTACGGATACGGTCGCATCCGGGTTAACCGAGCGAACACCAAGTGTGAAGGCGTTGATACCACGAATCACTTCGGGAATTGGGAAGGCTGCAACGTAACCAATTCGGTTGGTTTCCGTCATAGAACCAGCGACAATCCCGGACAGGTAACGTGGTTGGTAGATGCGTCCGAAATAAGTGGACATGTTTTCACGGGTTGTGAAACCCGAGCAGTGGCTGAACAGTGTGTCAGGAAATTCAGTGGCGACTTCGTACATGGGATCCATATAGCCAAATGAGTTACCAAAGATCAAATCGTAACCCTGCTGGGCAAAGTCACGGAAGACACGCTCAGAATCAGGTACTGCGACGGCCTCAACGAAAGAGGTCTCGACCGCATCGCCAAAATACTCTTCAATTGCCTGGCGACCTTGATCGTGCTCATAGGTCCAGCCAAAGTCAACGGGAACACCCACATACACAAACCCTACTCTGAAGGGTTCTTCAACTTCGGGTTCCTCTTCGACTGGTTCCGGTTCCGGTTCTTCAACCACTGGATCCGGCTCTGGCTCCTCAACAACTGGGTCTTCAATAATTGGATCCTCAATCACTGGCTCTGGCTCTTCTACGATAGGATCTGCAGCACACCCTACAAGAGCAAGAGAAGCAATCAGCATTACGGATATCAATAACCAAACTTTTCGCTTCATTTTTTCTCCTTGTTGTAAAAATATTGTTTTTCTTAGAATTTTCTTACCTCTCATAAATTATAGTTTTCCAGATACCACCTCCTAACAAACCTTATCTATTTATATTAGATTAGCCTGATGGATTTTATCGATACTTGAGAAGGCAATTTCTCTCCATACAGGCTAAAATTCAACCTAAAACAATAGAGATTGTACCTCAGTTTTCCTATAAAATCAAAGAGCTTTGTTAGTAATGCAATTAATAATACCGAGTGTAACTTCATCAGGTGGTCTGGATTTTTTACTCGTAAATCTCAGGAATAACGCACTCTTGATGTATTTCATATAAATGTAAAGGTTTTTTAACCTTAAAAATTGATTCTTAACAATTCTAATTGGAAATTCATTGAAATATCGACTATACTAAAGTTGGTTAGTAACCATTCACTCTCTATCTCTACTATAAGGAGTAGACATGAAACGTATATCTTATTTTTTGATTGCCCTTGTGATGATTGCCGGTCTCGCCCTGGCGGGCTGCAGTCCAGCTGAGGCTGAATTGGGAACTGAGGAAAATCCCATCATTTGGGCACTCGTACCCTCTGGCGAAACCGATGTGGTTTTGGCAGGTTTTCAGGATGTGGCTGACATCATTTTTGAAGAGACCGGCCTGGTTGTTGAGCCCTTTGTGGCAACCGAATATGCTGGTGTGATCGAAGCGATGTCTGCAGATCCAACCAATGCGCACATGGCATCACTGGCAACCTTTGCCTACATGCTGGCATCTGAACGTGGCGTTGCTGAAGCTGAACTGGTGTCGTTACGCCGAGGCAGTGCTTCATACAATGGACAGATCTTTGTCCGCACCGAAAGTGGTATCACCAGTGTGTCCGAATTGGGTGGCAAGACCTTCTGTGGTGTTGACCCATTGAGCACCTCTGGCTGGATCATTCCAAGCTTTACCCTGGGTGCTGCTGGTGTTGACCCTGACACGGACTTAGAAGGTGTTGTCTTTGCTGGTTCCCATGATGCTGCCGTTGCAGCTGTTTATGCTGGTGACTGCGATGCTGGGGCTTCATTTGTTGACGCACGCTCAAATCTCGTCGAAGATTTCCCAGATGTGATGGAAGCGCTCACGGTAATTGAAGTTACCGTCGATGTGCCCAATGATGGTGTTCAATATCACCCATCGATGCCGAGGGAATTACGCGACCAGATCAACGGTGTCCTGTTGACGATCCATGAAACTGAAGAAGGACTCGATGCGATCTTCCAGGCTTACGAGTGGACTGAGCTTGCCGCTCGAGACGACTCATTCTATGAGCCATTCAGACAAATCTTGCAAGCAGCTGGCGTCGACTTATCCACTTTCCTAAATTAGGATCTGTACCACCACAATCAAATGGGGGCTGGATCTTCCAGCCCCTTTTTGTATAAAATATTAGATTACAGCTAACGAAAAGGTAATTATTATGCTGGAAATTCGAAATTTAACCAAGATTTATGAGGATGGTACACTGGCTGTTGATAATGTCAGTTTTACCGTGCCAGACGGTGAATTTTTAGTTGTGATTGGTTTGTCAGGGTCTGGAAAATCGACGGTTTTACGCTGCATCAACCGTTTAATTGACCCGACAGAGGGTGAAATCATCTGGAATGGTGTTGACCTGGCAAAACTTGAGGGTGAGAGTTTGCGGAAAGCACGACGAAAGATTGGCATGATTTTTCAGCACTTTAACCTTGTTAGACGCTCAAGTGTGATGATCAATGTGCTTTCTGGTCGTTTGGGCTATGCCAGAACATGGCCGACACTTTTGCACCAATTTTCTAAAAAAGACCGTGAAAAGGCCTGGGATGTTTTACGTCGCATGGATATTGAAGATCAGGCGCACAAACTCGCCAGGGAACTATCT
>SLIC01000032.1 GCA_007135845.1 Candidatus Brevefilum sp. | reverse complement strand
CCATGTTTACCCTGGCGAGGGAATTGCCTCCGCCAGTTGTCCTGACCACAACCACCCACTTGGGTACCTGGCAAGCAGCATTTGCCGATCGCCATGATTTGTTCACATCACCCGAAGCGCTTAAAAAGGTGATTGATGAAGGCATGAATACTGTGTTGCTCACCGGAACAGAGGTTGAAGGGGAGCGATTATCGAGTCTGGATGACCGGTCTTTGCAAGCCGTGCACGATTTCTGTGCTGAAAATGGCTATTCATTGCTGATTGAAGCGGATGGTGCTGGCTCAAAGCCGCTTAAAGCACCAGCCAGTTACGAACCGGTGATCCCGTCCTGGATCAACCATGTGTTGGTTGTGTCAGGGTTGGGTGGTATTGGTAAGCCATTGGACGCAGAAACCGTACACCGCCCTGAGATCTTTGGAACACTGGCAGAGATGCAACCCGGAGAAATCATCCAGGTGGAACACCTGGCGAAGGTATTGGGATCAACTGCAGGTGGACTCAAAGGCATCCCTGAAGGGGCTAATAAGGCGTTGTTCCTGAACCAGGCTGAAGGTGAGATTCGTATGGCACAGGGTGCCAGGCTTGCTGATGAAATGTGCAGCGTTTACAACCGGGTGCTGATTGGCTCCTTACACCACCCCCAACCGGATGGACCGGTTTTTTGCGCGCACAGCCAGACAGCAGGCATTATCCTGGCTGCTGGCGGCAGTGAACGCTTGGGACAACCCAAACAGCTCTTAGACTGGTGTGGCAAGCCCTTCATTGTGCAGGTGGTGCAAAATGCCATCACAGCCGGGTTGAACCCGGTTTATGTGGTCACAGGTTCAGACCGTGAGCAGATCGAAGCGGTTTTGTCCAACTTACCTGTGACATGTGTCTACAACCCGGATTGGGTAAAAGGACAGTCCACCTCGATGAAAATTGGGCTGGCAGCCCTGCCCCCTTCCTGTGATCGGGTGATGTTCTTGCTAAGTGATCAACCCCAGGTTTCACCCTTCATGATCCGTCAACTGATCGAACGGCACAATGTGCAGCGGTCGGTAATCACTGCGCCCCTGGTGGGAGGGCAGCGGGGCAACCCGGTCTTGTTTGGGCGGGAAGCATTTGATGCTTTGATGACGATCGCGGGTGACCAGGGTGGACGGGCGGTCTTCAGCAAGTATAAGCTTGATTACCTGACCTGGGTGGACCGCCGAGACGCGTTTGATGTTGACCAGGAAGCAGACATTGCCAAACTTAGAGATGCTTTTTTCAGTTCGGATTGAAACTCAGTTGTGAAATAAACAGACCTGAAAATAATCTATGATGTGCAAAGCGAGATTTGTTAATGGAGAGAAGAATAAGACGGTTTACATTGGAAGACCTTGAGCAGGTCATTAAAATAGCCGAGCTGCTGCCTGAGTGGTTTGATGAGGATGCCCGGGTTCGGGCGATCCCCATCGACCTAAAATTCCAAGAGGTGTTTGTCTGCGAAGACGATGACAATTCTGTTGATCATGCCTTACAGGGCTTTATTGCCCTGTTTATTGCTGAGGGACGGGTAAACATTGGTTGGATGGGGGTCCATCCCGATTACCACCGGCAGGGCATCGGCGGCTTGTTGATCCAGGTAGCTGAGGACTACTGCCGTTCGATTGGGGTTGATGAGCTGGCCACCTATACATTGGGTGATGGGGTTGAGTACCCGCCGTATGAATCCACCCGGGCTTTCTACCAAAAGCACGGCTTCACAATTTACCAACGCTCCCAAACAGATAACCCGGGGTGCCCGGAGGAGATCAAGTTAAAGAAAAGGGTTGTTTGATCTGGTTCACCGAAAAAATTTCCGATAGTTGGGTGCAGTCCGTTGGACTTGGTCGAATGCGGCTATGGTTGGATGTAGGGTTCTAAAACTACGATTGCTGTTTGCATCAAGACGACGCCCTCTGGGTCATCAGACACGACAAGATCAGGCTCCAGGGGAAAATCGACACCAGTGACCCACCAGCGCCCGCTGGTGATGTTCACACTGGAGCCGTCCTGCAGCTCGAATATGAATTGAATGCTGGTTTTGCCGTGGGTGGCGGTACCGATCAGTGTGGCACGTTGCTGCGCAGCAAGTGCACCTGCAACGATTTCCGCTGAGCTGGCGGTGTGGTTATTGATCAATAACACCATTGGCAGGTCAACAAATGGTCCGGGCTGCTCAACTTCGAAAGTTTTGACAGCTTCGCCTTTAAACGATTGGCTGATGACTTCGCCGGATTCGAGGAATAGACGTGCAATCCTTACCCCTGCTTCAACCAAACCACCGCCATTATCCCTGAGGTCGAGAATCAACGCCTGGGCATCCTGCACCAGCAGGTCTTCAATGCCTTCCTGGATTTCATCGGCGGTAGTATCCGCGATCCGGTGAACCCTGATGACGCCAATCTGGGGTGCTTCAGGCAAGAGATGCCAGGTGATTGAGGGCAGAGGAACCCACTGGCGTTCAATTGTGAAGGTGAGAGTCTCAAGCGCTCGTTGGACGGTGAGCTGGACATTTTCACCTTCTGGCCCGCGGATGGTGGCAATCAAATCCAGTTCGTCGGTATCTGGGGTGATCTCCTGGTCATCAACGGCTATGAGCATGTCGCCGTCCACAATGCCGGCAGCCTGGGCGGGTGAGTCTGGTAGGGGATAAAGGCGCCAATTCGCCTGGGTGTCCCTTTCTGCGCGTACGCCCACGCCGCCAAAACGCCCCGCTAACTCATTTGTGCGGATTTCGTGGACGGCAGGTTCAATGAAATGGGTGTATGGATCTTCCATCACCGTCAGCATCCCCCGAATCATCCCGTATTCCAGGGCAGGTTCGGGAGGGATCTCCAGGATGGTATTCTGAACGAGGACATCGCGTGCTTCACTTAGCAGCGGGAAATCGCCCTGGTAACCGGCGATAATACCCCGGCCGAAGTAGCCAATTGCGATCGATAGGATCACAATACCAATTTGAAAGACGATCAATACCCACGTGGGGAAGGATTGTTGTGTTTTATGCTCTGACATTGATATTCACTCACATTTTTCCGATTAAGGTATAATGGTTTCACTTCATTATACTGATGCAGCAGTATAATGGAAAAAGTGAATATCGGCTTGGGAATCAAAGCGCCTGGCCAGCCCCTTGATAGTTGCAACGCTCGGGTTGGTGACGAGGATGGAGGTTCCCTGGTGCAGACCAGGGCTAACTGAATTAGATCAGGAAAATCGAGAGATCGGCGGATGCCTCCCGCTACAACCGTAGTGAGTTCCCACAACAGACACAATTCATACCTTGTTTCCATTGAGACCTGCAGGACGGTTTTACTCGTGGATGCCTGTGTGAACCATCATCTTGGAGGATTAAGCTTATGTGCGGTATTGTTGGCTATATTGGTGAACGTGATGCGACACCGATCATCTTAAGTGGACTGAAGCGATTGGAATACCGGGGGTATGATTCGGCAGGTTTGGCAGTTTTAGACAATGGCAGTATCGAAATCCGGCGGGATGCTGGTAAGTTGAGCCGGCTGGAAGCGCTGGTGTGCGATACGCCCATCCATGGCAAGATTGGCATTGGACACACACGCTGGGCGACCCACGGTGAACCAAACGAACGAAATGCGCATCCCCACCTGGGCAGCACGGGAGAATTTGTTGTGGTGCATAACGGCATTGTTGAAAACTACCTCACTTTACGTGAAGAGCTCAGCGCAGAAGGCGCACAATTCAGGTCGGATACGGATACTGAGACGATTGTGCACCTGGTAGAAAGGTTTTATACCAGGGATTCCTCGTTGGTGTCTGCTGTCCAGCAGACCTTGCGCCAGTTGAAAGGCGCACATGGGATTGTGGTGATGTCTTCGCGGGAACCGGATAAGATTGTTGCCGCCCGTATTGGCAATGCTGGGGGTGTTGTGATCGGGTTGGGAGAGGGCGAGAACTTTATCGCTTCAGACCTGCCAGCCATCCTTGAGCATACCCGGCGGGCAGTGTTCCTGGAATCGCACCAGATGGCAGTGGTCACTAGCACAGGTTACGAAATCTATACAGTGGACGGCCAGGTTGTGAAACCCCAGGTTCAGAATATATCTTGGGACCCGGTGGCGGCGGAAAAAGGGGCTTACCGGCACTTCATGCAGAAGGAAATCCACGAGCAGGTGCGCTCCCTAACCGACACCCTGGCGGGCCGGGTGGACTTTGAAGAGGGACGTGTCATGCTTCACGAGCTGAACCTGGATGAGGCAACCGCTCGGGATATTAACAAAATCATTATCACTGCGTGCGGCACCGCTGCCCATGCGGGCATGGTCGGGAAGATATTGCTGGAAAAGATTGCCCGGGTGCCGGTGGAAGTGGCCATAGCTTCGGAGTTTCGCTATGCAGATCCACTGGTGGATGCGCAGACTGTTGTGTTGGCTATCAGCCAATCCGGTGAAACGGCGGATACCCTCGCTGCGATGGAGGAGGGTCGTACGAAGGGTGCCAAGCTGTGGTCGAATGTGAATGCAATTGGCTCACAGGCCATGCGGATAGCGGACGGCTGCATCTCGATGCAGGTGGGACCTGAAATTGGGGTGGCCTCCACCAAGGCATTCACCGCGCCGCTGCTGGACCTGTACCTGCTGGCGATCTATTTAGCCGATCTACGCGGTGTGATTGACCGGGAACAGCGTTTCAACCTGGTCAGCGACCTGATGGCGATTCCATCCCTGGTTGGGGAGTGCCTTAATCGTGAAGATGATGTTTTGGCCTTAGCGCGAAAATTCAAGAACACCAGTCACATGCTCTACTTGGGGCGCGGCATCAACATGCCGATTGCTTACGAGGGTGCTTTGAAGCTCAAAGAAATTTCGTATATCCATGCAGAAGGCTACCCGGCAGGCGAGATGAAACACGGCCCGATTGCCCTGATCGATAAATCCATGCCGGTGGTAGCGCTGGCACCCAAGGACCCCTGGTACGACAAGATGATCAGCCAGATCGAGCAGGCCATGGCCCGCGGCGGGGAGGTGATCGCGGTGGCCACCGACGGTGATGAATTGATCCCAGGTTTGACGAACAACATCCTGTGGGTGCCAGAGACGCCCTGGCTGCTCAGTCCGGTGATCACCAGCATCCCGCTGCAGTTGTTTGCATATCACATTGCTTCACTGCTGGGATTGGACGTGGACCAGCCGCGCAACCTGGCAAAATCAGTGAAGGTGGAGTGATTTGAGCTGACTGTTGTTATCGATCAAGGATAAGTTCCTGTAGAGTGTTGCGATCGACTTCAACACCTCTTCATTTTCTTTCGACAGTCTCCCTAACCTTTTGTGCGATATCTGAAGGCATCAAGCCGTATTTTGCCAGTAACGCTTCCGATTTTCCAGATTCGGCATAAGTATTATTAATACCTACAAAACCCATCGGAACGGGTTGGTGTTGGCCAACCACCTGTGCAACTGCTGCACCTAAACCTCCATGCAAAACATGCTCTTCAGCGGTGACAACCGCACCTGTTTCTGTTGCTGCTTTAACAATGGTATATGTATCGATGGGTTTGATTGTATGCATATCAATCACCCGGGCATTGGTTCCTTCATTCTTCAATTCTTCAGCAGCCTCTAAGGCGCAGGCGACCATTAAACCACAGGCGATGATGGTGATATCATTCCCATCCCTGACTTGGATCGCATTTCCGATTTCAAAATCCATATTTTCATAATAAAGCACTGGAACTTTAGGACGTCCAGTCCTCAGGTAGACAGGCCCTTCCATAGCGAACATGGCATGTGTGGCTGCATTGGTTGAAGGAGCATCTGCTGG
>SLIC01000085.1 GCA_007135845.1 Candidatus Brevefilum sp. | reverse complement strand
TGCAGGTCGACCTGATCCAATTTCTCAGCAAAGATCATAAGATACGGGGACGACGCAGCCTGAGGCGTTATCTAAAGCGTTTGTACCAAATTGACTGGAAATTGACGGGTTTACAAAGGAGCCTTCTAGCAAGGGCAGAAGCTGGGGTCCTCCCGCCAAATTTTGTCCTTGAAAAATGTCTGGTCCAGATCTCATCCTTCTTAGCCAAACCACTTGATGAGAACCCGCTTTACTCACACGTCATTGAAAAAATGGCGGAGTCAGAACGATTTACAAAACGCGCCCAGGAGAGGTGGGGCTTACGCATAAAAAACGCGATTGAGCAGACAGTCAACCCCGCTTACCGGGGATTGGCAGCAACCCTAAATAACCTCACTGCGCAAACAACTGAAGGGGATGGTGTGTGGAAGCTGCCGGATGGTGAAGCTTATTATGCCTACCTGCTGCGCCAGCATACCACAACTGACTTGACCGCGGCTGAAATACATCAAATTGGATTGGATGAAGTAGGCACTTTGACACAATTGGTGCAGGAAGTCCTCAGGGAGTTAGGACTTCCAACGGAAAGTCCTGGGAAGGTATTGCAATCCTTACAGCTTGATCCACAATATCAATACCAGGTCGATGACATGCGGACTGCCATCATCAACGATTACCAGGCTATTCTGGACGAGGTCAACCTGCAGATGGATGCGTTGTTTAACCATGGCCCATTAAAAGCGATTGCCGTTAAAAGGCTGCCAGCGTTTAAAGAACCTGACTCACCAATTGCCTATGCCCAGCCGCCTGCCCTGGATGGGAGTCGACCAGGAACATTGTGGTTGAACCTGCGTGATCCGAAGAATGTTTATCGTTGGGGTATGCGAACCCTGGCTTATCATGAGGGCATCCCAGGCCATGTTTACCAAATGACACAGGCACAAAAGCTAAAGGGCTTACCGACTTTTCGGCGTATGTATCATTTCAATGCTTACATTGAGGGCTGGGCGTTATATGCAGAGTATTTGGGTTGGAGGTTAGGGTTGGAAGATGGCTCTGCGAAGCAAGCTGCGCTCAGCAACCTGGGTCGACTGCAGGCGCTCTTGTGGCGCGCGGTGCGGCTGGTGGTGGATACGGGCATCCATGCCATGCGCTGGACACGCCAGGAAGCGATTGACTACATGCTTGAAAAGACTGGTTTGCCTGAGCGAGATGTGGTCACCGAGGTGGAACGCTATATTGTCATGCCCGGGCAGGCATGTGCTTATTACCTGGGATACCTGGAGCTGGTTGCCCTGCGGAAGAAAGCCGAAGCCATTCTTGGTGAGTCCTTCGATATTAAGACGTTCCACGATGTGGTGATCAATCACGGCGGGCTGCCCCTGCCCTTACTGGCTGAGGTGGTTAATAACTATATTGATACAACAGCTGGATTGAAACCTATCGGGTCTTGAAAGGTTAGGAAGAATTTTACGAGTGGAATTAATGGCTGATGGCTGCCAGAGTGATAATTCAGTTGGAGTAAATTGAATTCTAAGAACCTTTTTGACGGTATTGCTTGATTAGGAGGACAACAACCGTCAAAACCCCAAGGATGACAATGATGGCCAAACAGGGTAGGATCGTGGCAAGAATTACCAGCATCAATTCAATGAAACCAATCACTGGATACCTTTCTAAAACGAATGGTTATTTGCACCTGTATGGAGATTGCTTCAAGTTCTTTCTGTGTCGCACTTCACCCATAGAAATCACCACACAGCGTTCTTTGAGTTGTGTTGAGCTGTTTTGCGTCTTATCGGAATTAGAGGGTTTCAGTCGATACCGATTGCTTTACGAGCGGCAGCCAAATAGGGCTTTCCCATTTGACGCGCTTTCTGCGCACCCTGCTCCAAAACACTGTCAATATATGACCGATCGGTCATTAATTCTGAGAAGTGCTGACGTGCGTCAGCGAAATGCACCAGGATCAGTTCAGCCAGTTCTTTCTTAAGTTCACCATATGCGGCACCGCCGTGGAGATAAAGTTGGCGGATTTCATCAAGCCGCTCTTCGCTGGCAAAGAAACTTAATAACGTAAAAAGCGTATTGTTCTCAGTTTCTTTTGGCTCATCTGGCCGTTTGCTGTCGGTCACAATCCGCATGACCCGTTTGCGGACTTCGGATTCTGGCGCGAAGATTGGAATGGTGTTGTTATAGCTTTTGCTCATCTTTTGACCGTCGATTCCAGGCACCTTCATGACGGATTCCTGGATGATGCCTTCGGGGACCTTGAGAACTGGTCCGTAAGTGCGGTTGAAGGCCTCGGCAATGTCACGAGTGATCTCGATATGTTGTTTCTGATCTAACCCCACCGGCACGACATCTGAGCCATACATGAGGATGTCTGCCGCCATCAGCACCGGGTAATTGAATAAACCAGCATTGATGCCTTCATCAGGGTCATGACCCAGGGCAAGGTTCTCATCCATGGCGGCTTTGTAGGCATGTGCCCGGTTGAGCAATCCCTTGGATGTAAAGCAGGACAGAATCCAGGTGAACTCAGGAATCTCGGGGATATCGGATTGTCGGAAGAAGATTGCCTCATCCGGGTCAAGCCCCAGGGCTAACCAGCTGGCTGCCACCTCGTATACCAGGTCGCGCATGGTTACGGGGTCGTGCATGGTGGTGAGGGCATGGTAGTCCGCCACGAAATACATACCCAGGTAGTTTTTCATCAGGTCTAGCGCAGGGCGGTACATACCTAGATAGTTGCCGATGTGGGGCCTGCCAGTGGGCTTAATCCCGGTTAATGAGATGGGTTTCATCAATGGTCCTTCCTTTGATTACCGTTAGGCGATCATCAATAAAATTTTGAAACCTTATTATAGCCGATTTACGGGTCTGGTTGTACTACCTGGCAGGATAAATTTGTACGAGCATAGGTAAATTCCTCTTGCTTACCACAAAGAGTGGGAGTTAGGATAAGATATATAGGATGTGATGGTCTCTCTGAACATAGCGAGAGAATATTAAGTAGAAGCTAGATCTGAAGGAGTCAATGAAAAGATTACAGGAAATTCAGTGTTTCTTGATGGATATGGACGGTACGATCTATTTGGGAAATCAACTTTTACCCGGTGCGCAAGGATGGCTGGACACATTGGATGACATGGGGATTGCATATTACTTTCTGACGAACAATTCATCCCGTTCCCAGGTGGAGTATGCCAAAAAATTTTATCAACTTGGTCTGGCAGTCCCTGAGGAGAAAATCTTCACTTCCGGTGAGGCGACGGCCATCTACCTGAGCCAGCATTTTAAGAATGCTTCCTTGTATATCGTGGGAACCCCGGCGTTAAGTTTGATGTTTGAGCGGCACGGGTTTAGATTGACTGAAAACGAACCGGATGTCGCCGTGTTGGGGTTCGATACCACCCTTACTTATGATAAATTATGGAAACTTTGTGACCTGGTGGTCGCAGGCAAGCCCTATATTGCCACCCATCCCGACATCAATTGTCCAACGGAGAATGGTTTCAAACCAGATATTGGTGCTATGATCGAACTGGTGGCGACTTCAACCGGTCGGCGACCGGATGTGATCATCGGAAAGCCTTACCAACCGATTGTCGATGCAATGGTGGCCAAGACTGGTTTCCCAGTTGAGGCACACTGCATGATTGGTGATCGTCTTTACACGGATATTGCCCTGGGTCAATGGGGCATCACCACTGCATTGGTGTTGAGCGGCGAAACGAGCGCAGATGACGTGGCATCTTCGGATTTTAAACCAGATTTTGTTGTGGCGAACATCGCTGAAATGACAGATTTGCTGAAACAAGCCCGAACATAGCATTGGAGAAATGGTTAATGAATTTTTTGTCTGTTGAATATTTTAAGTTTCACAACAAGGACTAATCATGATGAACCCATTGGATGGACACAGCTCAGAAGTTATCGCACCTTATCTTGATCCAATCGGGCTGGGAGATTGGCGCTTCTTTCCCGTAGTGGGTTCAACCAATGATATTGCCGTTGATTGGGCGGAAAAGGGTGCACCGGAGTGGGCACTGGTGATCGCAGATGCCCAGACAGCTGGGAGAGGTAGGGAAAATCGACGCTGGGTAACGGAACCAGGTTGTGCCCTGGCAATGAGCTTGATCCTGCGTCCGTCCCCAGTTGAAGTGGAATTTGCCCCGCGTTTTACAGCATTGGCAGCCCTGGGTTTGATCGAGGCTTTAGCGGAATGGGGTTTGCATGCCGAGCTTAAATGGCCCAACGACGTCTTATTAGCTGGCAAGAAGGTTGCTGGCGTGTTGGTTGAGGCGGATTGGCAAGCCGACCAGGTGCGTTCTGTGGTGATTGGTATGGGGGTAAATGTCTCATCGGGATCCGTTCCACCGCCGGAAACCTTGCACTATCCAGCCACAGCGGTTGAGATCGTGTTGGGGTCTTCAGTGGACCGCTGGGCGCTGCTGGCGTCGACGATACTTGCCATGCAAAGGTATCGCAATATCCTGACAGCGCACGCGTTCTTAGGGGCCTGGAATGGAAACCTTGCCCAACGTGGGTCATGGGTCTGGTTTCGTGTAGCCGATAACGAACCGCGGCGGATGAAGGTATTGGAAGTGCAGGTTGATGGTCAGCTGGCTCTAGAACAAGCTGATGGCAGGGTGATATCCACTGCCTCAGGTGAAATCCTGATGGATAATGATGGCTGTTGACACCTCGAAGGGTAAGCCATCCTTTGCGTAAGCGGTTCTGGATGAAAAACACAAAACCCCGCAGTCGATGTTTCAATCTGCGGGGTTTTTGATCTAAGGTAATATCGATTGTTCAGGGATGCGGGCCAAAGCCGCAACTGTGTCACCCTCTTCCAGATGCATGATCGTTACACCCCGTGTAGCCCTGCTCTGCACGGAAATCGTGTTAACGGCCACCCGAATAACAATGCCGTGGCTTGAGATCAGGGAGATCTCATCATTTTGCTGGATGACCATAGCTTTGCTGATTTTTCCAATGGTTTTGGTAGCACGTTTATCAATGGTCATCACGCCCATTGTTCCACGTCCCTTAGGGGCATATTCAGTCAGGGGGGTGCGTTTACCATAGCCCTTCTCAGTCACCACCAGCAGATCACCGTCTGGTTCCAATACCTCCAGGGTAGCCAGGGTATCGCCTGGTCGCATGCGGATGCCGATCACACCCATGGCGGTGCGACCCATGGCGCGGACCTGGTCTTCAGCATAACGCAAGGCATAACCATTGCGGGTGACGAGGATGATTTCATCATCACCGCTTGTGAGGCAAACCCAACCCAGGTGGTCATCTTCCTCTAAAGAGATCGCGATCAGCCCCGACGGACGAACGGATTGAAATTCTGAAAGCGCAACACGCTTGACGCGACCCTTGGCAGTTGCCATGGTACAGAAGGCAGCATCCTCAAAGTCTGCAACTGGAACGACCGCAGTGATTTTCTCGGTCGGTTGGATGTTGATGATATTGAGAATGGGGATACCCCGCCCAGTGCGCCCCTCCTCGGGCAGCTGCCACACCTTTTCAGAGTAGACTTTGCCTTTATCACTGAAGAAAAGCAGCACGCTCAGGGTATTACAGCGCAGGAAGAATTTCACCTCATCTTCATCACGCATCGATTGGCCGATTACGCCCCTGCCTCCACGTCCCTGAGAGCGGTAAGTGGTCTCAGATACCCGTTTGACATACCCTTTCTGTGTAATGCTGACAAGCACTTCTTCTTTTTTGACCAGGGCCTCCTCAGAGAGGTCGCTGGTGGCATCAGGTGCGATCACCGTCCGCCGTTGATCGCCATAGTCTTCGGCGATCTCGTTCAGGTCAGTGCGGATGATCTCGAGCATCTTTTTAGGGTTAGC
>SLIC01000129.1 GCA_007135845.1 Candidatus Brevefilum sp. | reverse complement strand
TTTTTCACAGCTTGTCGTTCTAACCTTATTGATGAACGCCATGCGTCAATTTTCGTCCAACTGATATCACCGGTTAGTGTCCTGAAAATCGCGTTTTTACCCGTAAAATTGGTGAAATTTTCGATAAGTGAGAAACTCAGGTTCTATATAAATGGTGGTTTCCGTTACCCATCGGGCATCGTAGAAAAAGCCGATGTTTCCCAACCTGCGACACAGTGTTAGATGATGATTTTCTTTCCACGGTCGTTCCTGTGAACTATGTGGAAAACCTCGCCGGAGTTGCCGTAGAATCTATCCAGCTTATGTTTTATCTCGCTAAACGATGCGGTATAGTTCAAATTATAAGATCAACCCGACAGGCGGATCCATGATTTTCAGAGAATATTTGGTGAGTGATGTCCAATCGTAATGAGCAAACCAATAGGTACATAAATAGGAGTGTGTAAAATGGTTGGCGTTGAAATTGATCTGGTTGTCACAGATAGTTTAAGTGCATTGGCACTGTATGAAAAAATCTTCGATATTGAGCGCGTTGAACTCACTGAGTTTTCCAAAGGTGAAAATGAGGTCATTTTTTCGTTGTATGGCACACGGTTTCACATGCTGGATGAAAACCCCGAATTTTCTCTCATCGCCCCCAAGCCGGATGATCCAAAATCGATCTGGTTCAATGTCATGGTACCGGATATCGCCAGCACATACGCTAAAGCCATGAGCGAAGGCTGTACCGAGATCCAGCCTGTGACAGAATTGCCTGATTACGGTGTTTCCAATGCGATCTTCATGTGCCCATTCGGTCATGTATGGATGCTGCACCAGGTACACAGAGAAGTGAGCTTCGAAGAACGAACAAAGCTTTGGGAAGATCGGGAAGAATAACATGCAGTACGAAGTGAACACAGTTCAGGAATATCTTGCGGCCTTACCTGAAGAGAGAAAGCCCGTCATCGAAAAGCTGCGGGATGTGATCGTGACAAACCTGCCGGATGGATTTGCCGAGCAAATTGCGTATGGGATGATCAGTTATGTGGTGCCGTTGTCACGATATCCCCAGGGGTATCATGTGAAAAAAGGCGAACCCCTCCCGTTTCTTTCATTGGCCTCTCAAAAGAATCATATTGCCCTCTATCACCTGGGTTTGTACCAAAACCAGGCGTTAAAATCATGGTTTGTCGACGAGTACGCCCAGCGCGTGCCCACCAAGCTGGATTTGGGAAAAAGCTGTATCAGGTTTAAGAATCCCGAGCATATCCCCTACGAACTGATCGCTGAACTGTGTCAGAAAATAATCGTTGATGACTACGTCCAATCCTATGAACAGGCAATAAATAGGAGCTGAAGGCTATCCACGATGATGGAAATGTTCCAGTTTGAAGCAGAAATCAAAAAAGTGCCTGACATGGATGGAGCTTATGTGGAAATGCCCTTTGATATCAGAGAGACATTCGGAAAAGGTCGCGTCAAAGTTCATGCCACATTTGACGGCGAGCCTTATGACGGCAGCATTGTCAATATGGGCATTAAACATGACGATGGCACCATTTGTTACATCCTCGGCCTGCGCAAGGATATCCGTGCTAAAATCAACAAACAGCCTGGAGACAGCGTGATGGTTACGATCCAGCCGAGAGTGGATTGATAGTGTGGTTTCACTGGGCGTTTCGACAGGCATAAGGATCAGCCAACCTCACTTCCATTTATAATTATGGAAAACCAGGATCAATCAAATACATGATAAACGAAGACCTTATCGCCTCCTGCGGAATGAATTGCAGTTTGTGCCGAAGTTACCAGGCGATGAACAACGATCTGAAAAAGCAGGGGTTTGGCTATAAGTACTGCCCTGGATGCACTCCCAGGGGGGAAAACTGCCTGCACATGGGTGACCAATGTGAATTGTTGGCAAAGGGTCTCGTCCGCTTTTGCTTTGAATGTGATGCCTTCCCGTGCAAGCGGTTGATGTCTCTGGATAAACGCTATCGCACCAAGTACCACATGAGCATGATCGAAAACCTGACCTTCATCCAGGCAAATGGGATCGAGTCATTTCTGCAGAAAGAAGAGTCGCAGTGGCGTTGTCCTGAGTGTGATGGTCTGATTTGCTGTCATAATGGGCTGTGCATGCAATGCGATCTGGATAAATTGCGCAGCAATCGAACATATCGCTGGAATGAAGGATGAGTTTACGGCTCAGCTTGTTTCATAACCTGTGCATTAATGCTTAGAACGAAGGACAAGCAAGACTCAAAATCGCAAATTTGTAATCACTACAGGAAAAGTGACGTTTAAAATGGCTGAGTACAAAAAAGTCAAATACTATTATGATGCCGCATTAGCCAAGGATTTAGCAGAAAAAATTCAGCAGCACTACCCAGCGTTTGATCAAACTCAATTTGTGGGTATGGTTGCAGATGCCGTAGAAGATTTGGAATTAAAGGCAAGGGTGACTATTTTTGCGGATGCCCTGCGTGCCTGTTTGCCCGACGATTTTGCCGAGGCGGCCGTCATTCTTCATAAAATCCTTGGGCCCGAGAACCAAAAAGAAACCGGCATGTTCACCGAAGGTTACTGGCTGATGCCCGTGGCCTACTTTGTGGAAAAATACGGACTTGATCATTATGACGAGTCGGTCACATTGATCTATGAAATCACCAAACGCCATACCGGGGAATTTGCCGTCAGACCCTTTATCGAGAAGTATCAAACGAGTATGCTGACATTGATGGAAACCTGGTCGCAAGATGAAAGCTTTCACGTGCGGAGACTCGCTAGTGAAGGCGTCAGACCCCGGCTGCCCTGGGCAAAGAAAATGGATGTTTTCATTAAATCCCCAGAGCTAATCTTGCCAATTTTGGAAAACCTAAAAGAAGATGATTCCAGGTTCGTGCAAAAATCGGTCGCAAATTGTTTGAACGACATCTTGAAGGACAACCAGGCATTCGCTATGGATGTCATTCAGAGGTGGGGACAATCTAATAATAAGAACACCCATTGGATTGTTAAACATGCCCTGAGGAACGAACTGAAGAAGAAAAACCCCGAAGCACAAGCCATCATAACCCATCTGGGTGATGACTGATCAAATATAAAGAAACAGAATTTCATCCATGAGTAAAACTATCAATCATAAATTATCAACATTGCTAAACAAAAATTTACGAGGTAAACGCGGGGTAATCGCGGTCATTGGTTGGTTTTCTGAGGATGATGAAGCGATTGTGCCATTCGGTAATTTTGGCAGCCACGCACCCGAAAGGACCAGCTTCCAGATCGGCTCGGTGACCAAGCTCTTCACCGCGATATTAGCGGGGATTTTCGCGAATGATCACAAACTGGAATTGCAAGGTAAAGTTGGACATTACCTTGAACTGGATTCAAGCAGCACGGTGAGTAATGTGGTCATTGAAGACACACTCACCCATCATTCCGGTTTGCCCTCCGCGCCGAAGGACCTTCTTGGAAAATATGACCACAATAACCCCTATCAACACGTCAGCCGGGAAAGGTTGATGGATTATCTGAATACCTACAATAAGCCCATTAATGCCAATCACCGCTTTCAATACTCGAATTTGGGCTTTAGCATCGTTGGACTGGTTCTGGAAGCCATCACTGGCAAAACTTATCAATCCCTCGTTTCAGATGAAATTTGCCAGCCCTTAGGAATTGAGGATTTATGGATAACCCAGCCGAAGGACAACATCTATCTCTCACCGGGTGCGATGAAAAGAAAAAAAGAAACACCCCGCTGGGCATTGAACGCCATCGCCCCTGCTGGTGGCATTGATGCCCACATCCTCGACATGCTGAAATTTGCTAAAGCAAACCTGCCCGGGCATCCGTTTTATCCCAGGTGTGAAATCGCTCATCAAGCCAGGCGTACCATATCCAAACGAATGGCTGTTGGCCTGGGGTGGCTCATCACCAACCATAAGGGCATCGGGAAGCTCCATTCCCATAATGGTGCCACCGGCGGATTCAACAGCTTCCTGGGCATCCACCCTGCAGGCAGGTTTGGTGTGGTTGTGTTAACAAACTTCAGGCTGACCCCCTTCCAGGAACTCGGGTTGGCCATGGATCCTGCCACTGTTATCGGATTTGAAGGATTGAAATTCATGGCAAAGAAACGCCACCATGCTTGAATAAACCAAACATGAGGTTTTTCATTTGCCTAAAAAATATTAATTATCGACATCATAGAATAAGAGGAATGATTGGATAAAAATTACAACAACGCCATCAAGGCCTGGGATGAAATCTTTGCAGCAAAAGGTGACACAGTACCCACAAAACCAAGCACAGGGATTGAAGCGTTCGATGCTGGGTTAGAATGGTTGTGCAAAGCCTCAGACCGCATCCTGGACTTTGGCTGTGGTGATGGAACGCTGCTGTTCATCTGTGCGTTAATCGGTACACAAATTCACATTGGCGTTGATTTGTCCGAAATAGCCATTGAAAAAGCCAATATCCGCAAAGAGAAATTCAGCCGGGGTGTCTTTGACTTCATCTGGGGTGGTGCCGAAAAATTGAAGACGATTGAATCTGCCAGCCTGAATGCGGTGATCCTGTCAAACATCATCGATAACCTTTACCCGCAGGATATGGAACTCGTCCTGCAAGAGGTGCACAGGGTATTGAAAGAGGGTGGCAAAGCCTTGGTCAAACTCAACCCATTCATTACCGAAGCTCAAATTGAAGAATGGCAGATCAAGATCATCGAGGACGACTTGCTGGATGATGGGTTCATTTTGTTGAACAAAACAGACCAGGAATGGCGAGCGTTATTTACCCAACACTTTATCATTCATGAAGAAACTACAGTTGTATATACTGAGCAAAAGCAAACAAATCGCTTGTTTCTTCTCGTAAAAGAAAACGGTCCCTGAGACATCAACTCCTCTCGATGCCTAATTTGTTTTCATCAGTTATCGCCTGGTGAGGTAAAAATGGATATTTTGTTTTTCATCATACTTGCAGTTATCAGTTTTATCATGGCCAGTGCCACGCACGAACTCGGCCATGTCTTGACCGGGTTAATCGAAGGGTTCAGGTTTCATTTGTTTGTTGCCGGGCCGCTGGGAGTCAAAAGAGATGAAAACGATCGGGTTGTGGTTTATTTTGAGAAAGACATTTCATTATGGGGCGGCATTGCCGCCACGCTGCCGAAGGAAGCCGACCAGGGAAATTACAAGAAATTTAGTCGTGTGCTGCTGAGTGGACCGCTGGCCTCTATCGTCATTGGCACGGTCAGTTTGATACCCGGCATCCTTACCAGTCAGAATTTTCTGATCCTGTTTGGTGCCATGTCAATCGCCATGGGGACCGTCTCACTGATTCCAATGAGAAATGGCGCCTTTTATACCGATGGCGGCAGATGGCTGAGAATGCATAAAAATGAAGCGACAAAAGCCGTTGAAATGGCCATTTGGAACCTGACCCAAAATGCCATCATCCAGGGGCACTATTCCAATGCCAACCTGGATGAGATCACGATCCTCAAGAACAATGATGACGTCAGAACCCAATACCTGGGACACTATTTTGCGTATAGGTATTATAAAGACAACCAGGACAATGAAAACCTTGAGAGAGAAAAAGCAGCCTTAGAGGATTTACGCGGCAAAGTCCCAAAACAAATGTTAACACTGTTCAAGGTCGATTAGTCATACGGAAACTGAAAAGACTGGATTTACATAAACCTCAAAACTTAACTTCCTAATCGCCTACTACCTCTTTCCTACTACCTGTTCCCTAATCCCCCCGATTGACAATCACTTTGCTGGGACAGCAGCGTCTTCAGGTAAACGATTTACCGATGCTGGACCTTCATCATCACTGATCTTTCCCATATCCATCAGTTTTGGCATGGTGAAGGTGACCAAACCGGTGA
>SLIC01000048.1 GCA_007135845.1 Candidatus Brevefilum sp. | reverse complement strand
TATATGCAAGAACAAAATAGATGGCATGAATTGCCGCGTGACGAAATATTTGAAATGCTTGGCACAGGTTTTTGCGGCATATCAGAAGAAGAAGCCAACCGGCGGTTAGAAAAATACGGCCCTAATCTGGTTGAGTCTGGGGAAAAGGTCAGTAAACTTGAGATCTTATGGGCACAATTGAAGAATCCCCTGGTACTGGTGTTGGTGATTGCTGCTATCATCTCGTTAATTGCCGGGAAAAATGCGGACGCGATCGTCATTGGCGTGGTTATTATCGTTAACACATTGATTGGTTTCTTCCAGGAGTATCGAGCAGAAGAAGCACTTGAGGTTTTAATGTCTCAGTCCGCACCTGAGGCTGATATTGTCCGGCAGGTAGCAGATGATCGTGAATGCATTGAAATGGTTATACCAGCCAAGAGGATCGTGCCAGGTGACATCATTCTTTTAGATGCTGGTGACAAGGTGCCAGCAGATGCAAGATTGATTGAGGCAGCCAATCTTGATGCTGATGAAGCCATGCTCACTGGTGAGAGCACGAGTGTCCGCAAACAGGTTGAGCGGTTGGAAGGCAAGTTGTCCATTGGAGATCGCATCAACCTGGTGTATGGCGGCACAATCATCACGAATGGTCGCGGCAGAGCGGTTGTTTATGCCACCGGTGCTGAAACTGAGATGGGGAAGATTGCGACGTTGATCAAAGAAACTGAGAAAGCCGTATCCCCACTTCAGAAACAAATGATTGACCTGGGCAAGAAATTGGGCATGATCGCAGCTGGAGCTGGTGCCTTAATGGTCGCTTTGGGTATCATCCGGGGTCTTGAACTACAAGATATGTTTTTATTTGCGCTTGCATCGGCTGTTTCCGCTATCCCGGCCGGTCTGCCAGCCGTGATGAGTATTACACTGGCAATCGGGGTTAACCGGATGGCAAAACGCAATGCGATCATTCGACGGCTGCCAGCAGTTGACACTTTGGGAGCCGCGACGGTGATCTGTTCCGATAAAACGGGCACCTTGACAACCAACCAGATGACGGTTCAGCAATATGAGGTTGGCGGCAAATCGGTCAGGGTGACAGGTATCGGATACAAGCCCGTGGGCTATTTCCTAGTTGATGATCAGAAAATTAACCCTCTGGAGGATTCAGACCTGGATATGGCCTTGAAAATTGGGACGCTGTGCAATGATGCCCGGTTGTTAAGACATCAAAATGAAACAGAAGATGAGTGGATGATCCGCGGTGACCCAACAGAAGCTTCTTTGGTGGTTGTCTCGGAGAAAGCGGGTCAACATAAGGATTCTTTAGAGGATGAATATCGTCGGATTGAAGAGCTTCCTTTCAACTCTGCGATCAAATTTATGGCGACTTTCCACTCAGGCGCCAATGATAAGGCATATGTGTTTTTGAAGGGAGCACCAGAAATAATCCTGGCACGCTGTAAACAGATCCAAGAAAATGGTGAATGTCGTCCGATGACGGATGATGATCACGATTGGATCACCAGGCGAAACAAAGATATGGCAGCCAATGCGTTAAGAGTTCTCGGTCTCGCTTACCATGTGATAGAGAGGGATCAAGTACAGGATGTTAGGGAAGATCTTGAATATGGGCACAAGGCTGAACTGGTTTTTGTTGGCTTGACGGGGATGATGGACCCACCAAGGGAAGAAGTGCCTGAAGCGATCAGGCGCTGCAAGCAAGCGGGAATCCGGGTGATCATGGCGACTGGCGATCATTACCTGACAGGCAAAGCGATTGCGTATAAGATCGGTATCGTCAACAGCATGGATGAATGGGTTTATACCGGTGACGAAGTTGACCAGATGGATGATGATGAGCTTGATGAGGTGATGGTGACAGCCAATGCCTTTGCCCGAGTCTCGCCTGAGCATAAACATCGCCTTGTTGGTTCGCTGCAGCGGTTGGGTCATGTGGTGGCGATGACGGGGGATGGAGTCAATGATGCGCCGGCGCTCCAGGCGGCTGAAATTGGTATTGCCATGGGTATCACGGGTACCGATGTGACCAAAGAGACTGCAGAGATGATCTTGACGGACGATAACTTCACCAGCATCGTCAATGCTGTTGAAGAAGGACGGGTCGTTTTCTCAAATGTCCGCAAGGTGGTCAAGTTCCTGCTGGCCACGAATGCGGGAGAAATCCTGACGTTGTTGGTAGCCCTGGCGATCTTTGCCCCGTTGGGGTTGATCATCACCCCGGTCCAAATCTTGTGGGTTAACCTGGTGACGGATGGTATCCTGGATGTGACCCTGGCGATGGAACCCAAGGAACGCGATGTGATGAATGAGCCGCCCAGGAGGACCGATGCCCGGATCATCAATAAAGAGATCCTCTTTAATATTCTCTATGTGGCTCTTTTTATGGCAGTTGGCACCTTATGGATGTTTTATAATGCCAATCGAGTTAGCAATGGAAACCTGGTTTATGCGCAGACGATCGTCTTTACGACGCTGGCGTTTTTCCAGGTGTTCAACAGCTTTAACTGCCGGTCGCGCACACTTTCGGTCTTCCAGCTCGGATTTTTCACCAACCCATATCTGTTCATTGCCATTGCGACTTCCATCTCGTTACAAATTGCTTCAGTCTACGTTCCGTTTATGCAAAATATGCTTGGAACGGTGGGATTGAGGGTACAGGATTGGGGTTTGATCATCCTGATATCGAGCACGATATTTATTGCAGACGAGCTGCGGAAACTTGTCCAACGTAAAAGACAACAGAGGGTGTAACCCAATAGAAAGATCAATGGGCTGCTAACTCAGCAGCCCATTTTTTGATTCGAAGAAGATTTCTTTGTTGCTATTTACTGCTTGAGGGATCTTGATATAAATTCGCCAACAACTGACAATGTGGGATGCTTTCTAATAAATCCGTGTTGTCGACAATCTGATCAATGTTGCCCAAGTGAGGGGGAAGTGCCCGTACTGAAGGATCCCTGATCTGTGCCAGGAGGGCAGTCACGAACCGACTGGCATGGGGTACCAGGAAAGGGCGGTTGTAGAATGGTGACACATCTGCCGGGATGAAGGGTGTGATTTTCAGGGCATTATGGGCTTCAGCAGCACGTTGATAAGCTTTAGAAAGATTAGTTTCAATTTGCTGCCAGTGGATGCTGTTAATGATTGCATCAAACATGGGCGTCAATTCAGGGGCGATGTTTAGCTGTTGGAAGGCCGAACCAAACCATTTGAGGTAAGGTGTATATTTCTTCTCCATCAAAAAACTGAGACGCATCAGGTTTTGGACTAACATGCTTGCAATCAGGCGAGCGCCGATTTCATCGCCAACGCTGCCCGTGCGACCGACAAAAGGCTCAGCCTGGTTGATCCGCTGCCATTGGCTAGC
Organism: Candidatus Brevefilum sp.; assembly: GCA_007135845.1. The sequence continues at coordinate 2,525 of SLIC01000048.1, read as the reverse complement.
CAGCAGGTAGAGCCACAGGTCATGGGGATACCAATGAAACTGATCTTGTAAAATTGATATACCCAGATCATCATAGAAGATCTGACCTGCACGGAGGGTGCGTAAGCGCTGCTGGGGTATAGTAAGCCAAACTGCGGGTGTAAGTGAATGGTGGATATTCACACCCAAATAATCGAAAAAGAACTTCTCAATTGTTGTGATGGTAATGCCATGATGTATGGGATAGTTCTCTTTTTTTGTCATTACACCGCCATCAGACATAGGTTCAGCAAAATGGGTAGGAAAACCATAAAACTCAAATGGCAAGTGGTAAGCAAAGTATTCATTGAGAATAAGGTGAAAATGATTGAAGTCTGTTTCTGATAGATATAGGGTTAACTTTGGACCCCAACCGTGGTCCATAGACATGGGTGTATCAAACCCCAGCACATCGGATCCGTAATCGAGCCGAGCGGTTGAATATTCTAGACCGGGGAATCTATCTAACAACATGGGTTGGATAATTTCCTTGTAGAAAAGATCGCTTAGTTCGAGACCAGGGATAAATTTACTCATTGTTTATCGGGTTCCATTTGTAGATTAATTATATACATCAACTAATATAATAATCGTTTTTCTAGGGTTTATTGAGAACATTAATATCAACACCAACTCAAAGCAAACTAAACAGCCAAAAAATACACCTGTAACACCGATTTTTGCTACTCATTAACCAGTACACTAAGAATAAATGGAAAAGGAATCAATGGATTTTAGGCGGTTGATATTTTTAGTTTAATTATGGCAATTATGATGAATCTCGTGATCTGTTTTTGGGATGTGTTTCAACCATTCTGGGTAAACGATGCTACCCGAATAAGGCTTATTGGTCTTCCAGAACCTTCGTCATATTATCGTTTGTGTTGATTGTCGGCTTGCTAATAAATTCACTAAATAAAGGAGATGTTGAATGCCATACGATACCTTGGAAGAGCTGCCTGAAAATGTCAGGAATGTTCTGCCTAAACAAGCACAGGAAATATATAAAGAAGCGTACAACAGTGCATGGGATCAATATGAGGATCCAGAAGATCGTTGGGGTGATCAATCCCGGGAAGAGACTGCACACAAGGTTGCATGGTCAGCTGTCAAGGAGACCTATGAAAAGAAAGATGGCAAGTGGCAGAAAAAGTGATTTGGTTGTAAATTAACATAAAGAAGAAAGGATAAGATAATGCAGTTGTTACATTGGGCGTTGATTGCTTTTGTTGTTGCAGTGGTCGCCGCGATATTTGGGTTTGGCGGCATTGCAAGAGGAGCGGCATCCATTGCCAAGTTCCTATTTGGCATATTCCTGGTTGTGGCTTTGATTCTGATTGTTCTCAGCTTTTTTTAGCAGAAACATAACAAGACCAAACCGCACCGATTTTCGGTGCGGTTTTTTTATCTCTTTTCTTAAGTTTATTAGACCTAATATGTCAAAATACCAACGCCGAATTGATTACCTATTTAACGGTGGAGCAAATTATCAAAGTAAGGAATTAACCGTTTTAGACACCCGTTATCGATTAGAATTTTATCAAACGAGTGCTATAGATTACATTCGAAATTCTCAATCTGTATAACCGATTATTTATTGCAGAAAGGAATAAATATGGGCTTAAGCTTAGAGTGGCGTCACCGGATCATGGCCTGGCGTCATGAACTTGTAAATCACCTATTTCAACCATTAGGCAGTATATCATTAGAAGCGGCTTTTACGAAAAGCCAATACCAGGTTAAAGAAGCCCTGGAATCCCTATCCTATACACCCATTACGTCAGGAACCTCCTGGGGGTCAAAGTGGGAATACGGCTGGTTTCAGGGAGAATTTACGCTGCCCGAAACTGCTGCAGGGGAGAGGGTTGTCCTGATGATGGATGTGGGCGGAGAAGCAGCTATCTATGTCGATGATGATTATGCGGGTGCCGTGGATAAAGAACACAAGTCAATCCTGATCACAGATGCTGGGCAACCCGGTCGCACCTATCGTGTCGTGGTGGAGGCATATGCCGGCCATGGTCCGCAAGAATGGCGAACCGGACCGACGCCTCCAGACCGGGAGACTGTCCCGGAGCCCCCGGAAAAGCAATGTGTTGTCGGGCAAAGCCTGTTCGCTATCTGGCAGGAGGGGGCTTTCCAGCTTGTCCTGGACGTTGAAACCCTGTGGGAGGTTCGTGAAAACATTGACCAAGATTCCCTGCGGGTGATGGAAATCGATAATGGGTTGAAGGACTTCACCCTGATTGCTGATTTTGAAGCGCCCCAGAAGAAAATGCTGGACAGTTTGGCCGAAGCGAGACAGCGGTTGAAACCTTTGCTGGAAAAGAAAAATGGTGACACAACCCCAGAAATGATTGGGTTTGGCAATGCCCACATCGATGTGGCCTGGTTATGGCCGCTGGCAGAAACTGAGCGAAAATGTGTGCGCACTTTTGCCACTCAACTGGCCCTAATGGAACGGTATCCTGAATATAAGTTCTTTCAGAGCCAACCCCAGCTGTATG
>SLIC01000190.1 GCA_007135845.1 Candidatus Brevefilum sp. | reverse complement strand
GAATTCCATTGCTGAGGTTATTCCAAAGCGTGCTTTTATCAATGGGTATTTCACTAAATATGACAGCTGTGTTTATGTTGATCTGCTGAAGCCGATTGATTTACTTGCGCATAAATTACATTTATCATTAGGAGTTGATTTGAAAACGATCAAAAACAATTTGGATAACTTTGTCGTTTTCATGGCTAAAAGCGGATTTATTGATCACGGTTTTTACAGTGCGATTATTGTGCTAAGGTGGTACGGCTATCTCATCCAAAAAAGTCAATTACAGCCAGAATATTTTTTCTACCCGGTATTAGACAGCGCCAGTGCAATTTTGCTGCATAACTACTATCGTAATGTGATCATGAAGCCGCCTTTTGGTAAAGAAAGCCTATCACCGTATGTTCACCCATTGGGTTTTCTATTGATTTTGTGTGATGAGCTGCAAGAATGGAACCGGGAGGCATATGGGATTTTAGACCGACAGCGAACCCAAGCTGGTGATGTTATACTCAACATCAATGATGAGCGGTTAGATGTCACTTACCTGACCGGCAAAGGTATGCTTCCTGAGGATTTTGCATCAGAAAAGAAAGGTTTTCTTTCAAATGTGCTTAACATGGGTAAAGTCTTTTCTAACGGTTTTTCTGTGGGGTGTGAGTCTAAGCGTGTTCTGGCAGAATTAGCAGGAGATCTTAAGGACAATGGTGAGATTGCCACGCGTCCATTAATTGACACGCTTGAAAATTTAGCCATCGCCATACATCACCATTACAACCGGAAGCAGCGTGAGCTCTTTCCTGATAAGCCACTTGAGCACCCAAATTTCTCGGATTTACCTGACGAGCTGAAATACTCTAATCTTCGCCAGGCCCGCAGTATTGTGGATAAATTATCTTTGATGGGTTGGGAAATGCGTCCCTTTGGTGGGGAAGGCGAGGTAATCACTGATATACCCGAGGACATTGTAGAGATGCTTGCGGTCATTGAACATGATGATTGGGTTAAGGAGCGGTTGGCAGCAGGCTGGAAATATGGTGCGGCAAGAAGCATCAAGAGAAAAATTAGCCCTTACCTTGTTCCTTATGAGGAACTTGATGAAAAGATCAAGGAAAATGACCGGGATGCAATTCGGAACATACCCTGCTTATTGGAAAAAATCGGTCTGGCGGTGTATATTAAGAACCGCAATAATTAATCCCCGCTTCAATGTAATTTTTTAAGGACGCTTCATCTTTCAATAGATGAAGAGATGCTTAACGGGTGTACCTTAATACTTTCTCGTTAGCTGTGATCGACTTGGCGATATGTCCGGCATCTTCAGCTGTACCATACAGCAAGCCAGATTTACCGGAGTGTAAAAACGGCATGCCGATAAAGTACAGCCCGGGCCATTCGGTGACTCCGCGATTGTGACACGGAAGCCCATTATTTTCAAACACCGGACACTTGACCATTTGGAAGTCAGATGTATAACCTGTTGCCCAGATAATCGTTTGGATGCCTGCGGCATGAAGGTCTAGTTCATGTCTCTCATCTGATTTGAAACCGTCCTCAAGTTTGGGGAGGGTTTCCTTTGGGTAATCTAAACCATTCTCCTGGATAAACTGATCGATCTCCTGGACAAATTCTTCCTCAAATTGATCGGCGATGATCAGGTTTTCCTTCAAATCCGGGGCGAGAAAGGCGCAGTTTCCTTCAATGTGTTCTAACCGCCCTAATAAGTTCATGCCGTCCTTTGCAAATTGATGTAAATTAATCGTGTGACCACCGTTCTTACCGGTTCCATGGGCACTGGCTGCATACTTTGACTGTGATGGTGGGAGTTGGTCTACGGTTCGGTTGAAGTAACCCAGTTGTTCCATCCATGTATAGGCATCCTGACCACGGTAACGCCGCGGGAACCGTCCGGTTGTACTTACGGAAAGGTATACCTCCTGCCCAGACTCATTCAGCTCTTCAGCAATTTGACTGCCAGATTGTGCTGAGCCAACCACTAGCACCGCACCTTCAGGTAAAATTCCGGGGTTTTTATACTGGCTTGAGTGGATCTGGTTGATATCCCTTGAACAATATGCGCTGAAGTTCGGCTTCCTGGGCTGCTGGTAAAAACCAACAGCAACGACAACATTGTTGGCAAGATAATCCCCTTTACTGGTTCTTACTATATAGCCGATATCGGCTGGTTCTACTGATGTTACCGTGATACCAAATTTAATCGGTAAAGAATACTGATGGTGATATGCTTCGATGTAGGAGACGATTTCATTGCGTGACATAAAACCCTGCGGGTTATCCCCTTGATATTCTGCCCCTGGCAATTGGATCATCCAGTTAGGCGTGACCAGGGTGAAGGAATCCCAACGTTTCCGCCAGGCATCAGCCACCCAAGGCGCCTGCTCTAAGATAATGTGTTCGTGATTCTGCTGTTTGAGGTAGTAACTCGTTGCGAGTCCCGCCTGGCCTCCGCCAATGATGATGGTATTTATATGGTCTATCATAAAACGATCTCCAATACGTACTGGTGATGATTGGTCAATTTATGTCTTTCGAGACACATAAGCAAATGGCGTTGGTATCAACCTTCCTTATAATTGAGATTAGTTAAATTCCTTTGTCTTGTTGGCTGAGAAGAATTGAGCCGTCATGAAGCTTATTGACGGCACAGGTAGATTTGTTAGAGCGACAAAACAATATTGGATAATTTATACCTATTATATCATAATATGCTGCTTTGTCAAGTGGGAAAAATTTGTGTGTGAAGTAAACTTGAAAAGTGAACCATTTAAACTTGAAAGGTGAACAGAATCTTGCTTATGATGTTAGGGACTGGCTTAGCTAAAAAGTTATTCACATGCTAAACCACTGGTCTGGTCGAAAACCTGTTGCCTGACGAGAAGGATCGCACCCAGTAGGATCACCATGCCAGCAGCATCAAACAGGATAAAACGCAAAATGCTGCCCCGCAGAATCTGGTATTCCAATGGGATGCTGGCTAACAAGATTGACTCGCCCAGGGTGCCGATGGCTTGCATGATAAGCGCCTGCCATAAGGAGATTTTAAACCGCACTGGGTGCAGTAGGGCAAAGACATAGGGCACCTGCCACATCAAGAACAGGATGCCGTAGCCAACGACGGCTGCCCTGCCGGGAACCCCCTCTAACTGAAAGGCACGCACAAACGCATCGGGGGTGAGCATGAAGAGGAAGGCGGCCTGCAGATTCCAAAACATGACAACCGAGATCAGCAAACGTGCTGTCCAGACCTGCCAGAGGTTGTTCTTACGCGAAAATAAGCTGTACATGGGCTAATTATAACGAAGATAACGGATTAGTCAGATAGGTATCAGGTCGTTGATCTTGGGACATTGGTTTCTATCTATCCACAAGCTGGGGTTTGTTTATTATGAATCAATCGACTGCATCAGTAACTGGTACGGCTTTTGGGTAGGATGTCATTTTGGATGTTATACATAATCGGTTATAATTTCCGGAAATTGGCAAACTTAGGAAAAAGGTGAATTTATTATGGATATTAAAAAACTGATTCGTGAAAGTCTTGTTAATGTTGATGTGTCAGTTGAAGATTGGGAGGATGCCATTCGAGCTGCGGGCAAACTCATGGTTGAAAATGAGGTAGTCGAAGAACGATTTATTGACGCGATGATTCGTGTTGCACAAGAATTCGGCCCATACATAGTGGTCGCACCAGGTATCGCCCTTCCGCATGCTCGACCTGAAGATGGTGTCATCGAAGCAAGTATTGCTATCATCCGATTAAAGACCCCGGTCGATTTTGGCAGTGAAGAAAATGATCCTGTTTACCTGGTTATTGCCCTGGCTGCTAAAGACAATGAGCAGCACATTGACAGCTTACAGCAGTTGGCTTTTGTACTGAGCGATGAAGAAAAGATTGATGCAATTAAAGCAGCAACGTCAAAAGAAGAACTTTTACAGGTTTTTTGAATGAATAAGACATCATTAATAACATGACTAAAAGTTTTCTGCTCTCAAAAGGAGTTTTTCGAGCAGAATGATTAATTCAAAATGAGGTGAGAAAACCAGATATCAACAGCAAAAATTTAATGAATGATGAGCTTAATTGCTCATTCTGGTTTTTCTCACCATTTTCAATAATATGTCTTGAGGCAAGAGAATCAGGCAATTCTTGTCTACAATCCCACTCATGGTAAGACATTGACCATCCAATTGAAGTTGAATGGGTTCGCTGTGAGGCAGACCTGGATCACAAACCTTCGCAAAAAAAATAGCGTTTTTTCTCAAAATTGAGCCTTTGTTTGGGTTTAAGAAATCTCCTTTTAAAAAATGAAATCGATATGGTCGCGGCCGTTGGCATGCTCAGCGCTGGTGAATATGATTATGTCTTGGAGGATGTCCAAAAGGTTGCCGAAGCAGTCCATCAATCTGGTGGGATTTTAAAAGTCATTCTTGAGACGGGATTGCTTACGCGTCATGAGAAAATAATGGGCTGCCTGTCGTGTCAGGCTGCTGGGGCCGATTTTGTAAAAACATCCACAGGATTCTTTAAGGGTGGGGCGACGGTTAATGATATCGGCCTCATGCGGAGGGTGTTAGGGCCGGAATCATCAATGGGTGTGAAGGCATCCGGAGGTATCCGGTCATTAGCTGACGCGATGTGCATGCTCGCTGCAGGTGCTAACCGGATTGGCACCAGTCGTGGCGCACAAATCCTGGATGAATACCAATCAAGTGTATCAAGTTAATTCATAACAAGTGACCGGTTAAACTTAATCCGCTTGAATAAAAGTTTCGAGATGATGATCGGTGAGGGTGGCAGGCAACGGACGACCTGCTTCATCCCAGCCCATCATCTGGTAATAGAACCGGACCATTTCTGTAAATATTTCTCGGTCGAGGGTGACGCCCTGGAGTTTGCCGCTGCAGGTGAGGGGTTCGGTGAAAAAGCGCGCTGGCAGGGTGTCCTGGCTGGCGGTGAGGCCTTCGCGTAGATTAAATAACCGCATCAGGTGCAGCCGGCGTTCACCTAGGCGCATGACTTCGTAAGCGCTGGTTTCCCACCCGGTGACATAGCCAAGATAATCGGCCATCTTCTGCAATGAAATCACCCGGGTTGGTGCCACAGCAAAGATGCATAAATCTAAAACATCCGCCGCAGACCACAAGGTGGCGAGTGCTTTGAAGTTCCTGACCTTTTTCTCGCCCAAGTATTCCATTGGGATGCGTTCGAGGATACCGATGGTGCGAGACTTGTCCATGGTATGCGGCCACCCGGCTTCTGTGTCATAATCCCAATCGTGTTCGCAGATTTCATAACGGGGTCCGACCGGCGCAGTGGCGTAGCCGAGGGCCAGGTTGGTCTGGCTGCGCGGTTCGAAGGGCACCATCTCAAGGCCTTTGACCTGCATGGCATAGGCCAAAGCATCACCACCGACGGATTGTGCTGCCCGCAGGCTGCCTTCTGCCAGCAAATCCCCATCGCCCTCACGGTGTGCGATCATGCGGATCATCTCCAACAGGGCGGAGTCACCCCCAAAGTGCAGGTCACCATTGGGGGTTTGGAGCGTCTTGATCCCTTTTTCTGCCCACTCCATCCCCATCGAGAGGGTGAAGCCCAGCGAGGTGGGGTCCATACCCAGCTGGTTGCAGAGAATATTGGCACTGAAGACCGTGCTAAGATCGCCAATGCCGCAGTTGGGACCGAGGGTGCCGCTGATCTCCTGGTGAATGCCAGCTGCCTTCACCTGCAGTGGACTGGCTTCTTCAGGGACGAAGCGTTTTATACAGTTATTGGGGCAGCCCGGGCAGGGGGCTTCACCGGCGTAATAATCCATGAAGTGATCCGGCTGATAGCGGTCTGCCAGAGGAAAAACGCTTTCACTATAGTTGCGGCTGCACAGGGCGGTATCGATGCCGT
>SLIC01000242.1 GCA_007135845.1 Candidatus Brevefilum sp. | reverse complement strand
GCTTTCAGCTGTCATATCTAATTTGAGTGTGCCAGCTGTACCGCTAAAAGGTTTGGGATTCCTGACAATTTCCCCCTCACACACCACCAATTGCAAGTCTCCGGCTGCCCGACTGATTCGGGCGATGGTGACCTTGCCTGGCTTAAGGGTGAAATCCATCAACAAAGGTAACTGCCTGTTCGAATGGATGGTTGCCCTGGGTTGCTCTTCAGGGTCTGCCATGGAGAGCGGTGCCAAACCACAATGCCACAGGGCAATCTGGTTTGCTGCTTTATCCACACCAACAATATCCGTGCCAAACGCAGGTTTTCCAGACAGGGTCTGCAAGATAATCTGCGTCAGGGTGCCGTTGATATCTGCTTCACAGCTGCAAGGTATTGGGTATTGCTGGTTAAACCCATCACTGAGCATCGACATCGCCCCACAAGCGGCACATCCTAACTCTGTAAAGAACTCAGGCCAACAACGAACGGCTAGACCTTGCAGACTTTTCTCAACAGCAAGCGCTTTCAGAGCAGCATAAACTTTCAGCGTACCGTTGACAGCCTGTGGATCAAGATCGCCAAGATTGGCAAGTTTCTCCCCTAACCCTTCCCTGATTTCGATGATTTTTTCATCTGCAATCAATCGTGTGCGGTTAAACACACTCTTTAAAGGGATCGACTCGATTGTCACGCCGAAGTTGGCTTTGAGCGTATCTTTATCCAGATGGCAGGAATCCATACCATCTGGATGCTCCCCAATAACACCAAACTTTGTTGAACGCAATTTTCGCAATAAAGCCCCGACCTGCGCCAGAGTTTGAATTTCCTCAATGACTTCTTTATCATCCGGCAACCCATACCCATAGCCATACTTGATGCCTCGCAAAGTGAGCGCGTGAGCAGCCAGGTTGATCCCGCATAGCGAATTAAGTCTTAAACGTCCGCCCGTCCAGGGTTCAGGCAGAGCCCACAAGAAAATGGGTACATTTACCGCTTCAGCCAACCTCGTGATCATGGTTGAATCCGCAAATGTGGCTTGTAAGATGACGAGTAAATCGAATCCCCCGCCATCCAGATCTTTTGCGGTTTTTTCAGCAGTCTCCTGGTCTGAGATCGGGTCTGGCGCGAAGACTAAATCAAAGCCAGCTGCGATCAGTTGCGACCGTACAGCATCAATCAATTCTTCAGCAAGTTCAACATCAAAAGTTGCTCTCAGGAGTGGGATAAAAGCAATCCTAAACGGTATCAAAAGGTCCTCGTTTTATTGTTTTAAGTAGAAAAATTCAGTCAACGCCAAAGCTGCAGCACCAATCACACCAGCCTTCCAACCAAAACTGGTTGCCTCAATCTGTACTCGTTTACCCAGATCGCCAAAAGTCATTTGGCGCACAGTGTTAATGACCAGGTCAATAAAATAGGTTTGTTCCTGGGCAAAAAAGCCGCCCAGAAGGATCATTTCGGGGTTATAAAGATTGACCATATTCGCCAGGGCTATTCCCAGGTAATAGGCCTTATCGGCTAACATCTCCCTGACGGCGGTATCTCCCTGGCGGGCCGCACTAAAAACACAGTCCACAATGTTATCATTTGGGTCATTTTTTACAAGCCTAGCTAAGATGCCTTCAGGTTCTGTTTCAATAATTGCTTTTGCCTGGTGTATAACAGTTGTTTCTGAAACAAGCGTTTCCAAACAGCCGCGTTTGCCGCAACGACATAAAGCGCCGTCACTCAATAACATCGTGGTGTGACCAATCTCTCCAGCACCCATATTGCTGCCGCGAAAAACATCACCTTTGTTAATAAACCCAGCCCCAACACCAATCCTGCCGTAAACAAATGCCAGGGATTCCAGGTCACGACCACTGCCAAAATAAGTTTCTCCCAATGCCATACACCGCACGTTATTATCTGCAATGACTGGCAGGGTCAACTTTTCAGAGAGAATGTCTCTGACATGAACATTTTGCCAGTTCAGGTTTGGTGCCATCACATTCACGCCGGACTCAAAATCTACCAGGCCAGACAGCCCCACCCCAACACCCAGGATCAATGTTTCATCAATTTGGCTGTCTTGAATCATCTTGAAAATGCAGCGAACCATTTGATCAAGAACACCCTCAGGAGCAGCATCCACATCAAATCTCTCTCTGATGCTGATTTGAATTTCATTGCGTAAGTTCGTCAGAGCAACACGGAAAGTCCCCACGCCCACATGAACACCGATCACAAAACGAGCGTCCGGTACCAGGCAAATCGCTGTCCGCGGCCTGCCAACTGGCCGCAGGCTGCCATCGTCCTGATCATTACAATCACTTTCTGTAACCAGACCCGCTTCAAGAAGCTCAGCAATTAAGTTTGTAATGGTAGTATTGGATAGGTGAATTCGTTTAGCCAGTTCAATGCGTGAAAGTTTCTCTTCATACAACAAACTTAATAAAACAACCTGCAAGTTGTGTTCTTTCACCGAGACGATATTGTTACCAAGAAGAGATGCTCTCATTTTGTCAGTTATGGTTTTCTAATGAATAATAATTATTTTTTACACTTGAATTAATAATTATTTAGATTATAACGAATATATTTCTGGTTGTCAAATGGATTCCCACCGTCGAACCCACCCTCTTTACTCATGTAACAGGGCAACCAAGGTTATTCGCTGACGACGTGCCCTGCTAACCTCATGGACTACCTCGCCCGATATCACATCCTTGCCAAACCATTGGGGGTATAATCATCGCTTATGGCTAAACCTGTCATCGCCCTGGTGGGCAGACCCAATGTTGGCAAGAGCACCCTCTTTAATCGCCTGGCTGGAGAACGTCTGGCGATCATTGATGAGGTACCTGGCACCACCCGCGACCGCCTCCTGGCAGAGGCGGATTGGAGCGGGCATTTCTTCTTTGTGATGGACACTGGCGGAATTGACCCCACCAAGGGTAAAGGACAAACGCCGCTTTCTGTCGGTTCCAAGGATTTCATCAAAGAGATCCGCACACAGGCTGAACTCGCCATCGAAGAATCAGATGTCATCTTGTTCATCGTAGATGGTCAAACTGGCGTCACCCCGGCTGATCACGAAATTGCAGACATCTTGCGCCGTAAACAACGGAAAATTGAAGGGAAATTCTATCCACCGATCATCCTGGTGGTGAATAAAGCAGAGAGTGCCAAAATCCGCCAGGTTGTCGCTGAGTTTTACGAGCTTGGCATGGGCGAACCCTTTGCCATCTCGGCTTTACATGGTACAGGCACCGGCGATTTATTAGATGAAGTTATCGATCACATCACTGAAATTGGCGAAGAGACGGAAGAAGATCTCTCGACTAAGATCGCCATTGTTGGTAAACCCAATGTGGGTAAATCCAGCTTATTAAATAAACTGATTGGCGAAGAACGGGCACTGGTCAGCGATATTCCTGGTACCACACGTGACGCAGTTGATACCAAGCTGGATTACAATGGCTATCCGATCACCCTGATCGATACCGCCGGTATCCGCCGCAGGGGCAAAGTCATCCCTGGTGTTGAAAAATACAGCGTGATCCGCAGTATGAATGCCATCGAACGTTCTGATGTCGCCATTTTGCTGATCGATGCCACCACCAGCATTACTGCCCAAGATACTCACATTGCCGGTTATATCAAAGACGCCTGGAAGAGCACCATCGTTGCAGTCAACAAATGGGATCTTGTTGAGAAAGATACCTATACGATCAATGACTACACACTGCAAATTCGCCAGGCACTAAATTTCATGGATTATGTACCCATGATCTTCATTAGTGCGCTAACAGGAAAACGAGTCGACCGGGTGCTGCCGCTTGCGCTCCAGGTTCAGGAGGAGCGACTGGTGCGTATCCCGACATCGAACATCAACCGTATCCTGCAGCAAGCCCAGGACCTTCACCCAGCACCTTCGAGAACCGGGCGCTCGCTCAGGATTTACTACGGTACCCAGGTACGTAGTGATCCGCCAACCTTCATGCTCTATGTGAATAACCCAGAATTTGCCCATTTCTCCTATTTAAGATATATTCAGAATCAGATAAGAAAGGATTACCCTTTCATTGGCACACCAATCCGTTTAGTTCTAAAAAAACGGCGCGACTGAATGGCATTAAACATGGGATGAGCTATAATTAAATGACGATCCATAATTAACAAGCTCACTTTAGTGAGAAACGAGTCATTTTCTTTTTATTAAAGTAGAAACCATAAATACTTCATGTTAGACAATTTTCAATCCGAACAAACATCTGCAAATTCAACCTATCGCGAAAAATCAAAGTCGAAAAAATCCGGTTGTCTTGGCTTCGTCATCGATACAATCGAAACAATCCTGTTGGCTTTGGTGCTTTTCCTGGCTATCAATGCCCTTTCTGCCAGGGTACGGGTTGAAAATGTGAGCATGCAGCCAACCCTGAAACCCGGTGAGTTCCTGCTGATAAACCGGGTTGCTTATCGGTTCGGTGACCCTTCCATTGGGGATATTATTGTCTTCCACGCACCCGGTGCAAATGACACAGATTACATCAAACGTGTGATTGGCTTGCCAGGCGACCAGATCACCGTCTCCGATGGTATCGTCTATGTCAATAACCAGCCGCTCTACGAACCTTATATCGCCGAAGCCCCAAGATATACCGGCAGTTGGGACGTCCCGGTAGATCATTATTTTGTTCTAGGTGACAATCGCAACAATTCCAGCGACTCCCATATGTGGGGTTTCATTCCCCGGGATGATATTGTCGGTCGTGCTTTGTTCATCTATTGGCCCTTATCTGAAATGACGATTTTACGCAGCACAGTCACAGTTCAAGCAACGCATTAACAATCTGTTTCAATTTAAAATCCTATTCCGTTTCACATGACGGTTAAAAACAACGCTTCTATCTATGCAAAATTCTAATTGGTGATAAAATGATGCTCAAGGATTGATCATGAGATTTCCACCTGCTGAGAACCATGAAACACAACCTTGCCGAAAGTGCCAGGGTGGGCGTAAGCACTTCGGTACGGTCACATTGATGACCTGGTTGGGGGATGATCTGATTACCGTGCCTGACTTTCCTGCATGGATATGTGATCTCTGTGGTCATCGCACCTACGATAGCCATGCATTAGCAGAATTGAGCCTAATCCTCAATCCAGAGGCTGGAACACCCATTCAGCCAAGCGTTGGGCATGCCCATAAGAAACCATCTGCAAATATATCACCACCAGCATAACCCATTTTCAGTACATAAATCATTCCAATCAATTAATTTAAATTGGCAATTTAGTTCCAGCCTTCAGGTTGTGTTTTCATGAACTAGCAAGCTGTTGGCAGGATTACTAGCTGTGGACACCGGCGAAGGCTTATTAACCTACGCCGCATTATGCCATAACCCACTTATAAATCAACATCGATTGTGAAAACAGAAAATAATTGGCAACAGATGTTTACTATAACCCTTTGCCGCACTGGTTAAGTCTTGTTGGCACTGATAAGACAGCCAGGGTGTTTGCATATAAAAATGAGTGATCAGATTATGAGTTAATAGATAACCTCAGTTAGCTAGATTTTAAGTAATACTTAATCAAAAGGACTGAAACATCCATTGGTAGGGAATCCTGGTCTAGTTAGATTTTAAATAATCATGGATAAAAGAGGTTCCAGGGATCGAATAACCTCCCTAAGCAGGAAAACCAATTAACAAAGCATTTTTCAAGGTTGGTTACGCAATAATTTCTGCACTCAGCTTTCTTTGTTTTGATTAAAAACTATTACGAATTAATATAAAAAATTTGACTAATCGAACGCACCATGCTATTATTTAATTAATTCTTTATTTTCTTTTTTTGCATTTATTCTTGCACCTTAAAAGGAGTCATTATATGTCTGTCGATCTTATTTTCCGTATTATTGGCATTATTGTTTTTGGCGC
>SLIC01000208.1 GCA_007135845.1 Candidatus Brevefilum sp. | reverse complement strand
TCCTGGCTAGATAGCGCTCTCGAAAACCCTTTATCTTGATCGGGCTGAAGGCCTCCACAATGGCGAAAAGGATTCGGCGCCAATCTTTAAGCACGGTTGGCGGGTTTTTCCAGAATCCCTGCCAGTAAGCCTTTAAGCACGCAGCGGGTTGATTGCCATTCAGCAGGTAAAAGGCATTCAACCGGTGGGCACCTGCCCAAATTTTCCGCGCATGCGCTTGGTAGTTGTCTGCAAACAGGGTATCTTCTTGCATCCAGTTCACCAGGCGGTAGGCTTCTTCGCCAAATCCACCAGCGTCACTCACATTTTTTGCGCCAGCATGCATCCTGGCAGCAGACCAAACCTGACCACGAACATACATCATCTGCGTTTTTAATGCCATTCGCAACCACAAGTGGTGATCAAGCAAATAGTGATAGGAAGTATCCAGACCGCCGACGCTTTCCAGCACAGACCTGTGAAAGAAAACACTGGATTGGCCGAGGATCTTAAATGTCATCAAATCAACCAGCTGCCACTGATCGTATTGCATGCGATTGAACAATTGGCCATCAGTGTCAATTGAATCAACGTCACCGTATACAAGCCCAACCTCGGGATGAGATTGCAGTGCATTTACGGCATTTTCTATCGCATGGGGTCTGTACACATCATCAGAGTTGATCCAGGCAACAATATCTCCCGTTACTTTGCGAAACCCTTTATTGATAGCATCTGCCTGACCATGATCAGGCTCAGATACCCACCCCGTAAGCTGGTCGGCATACTTCTCGATGATTTCCAGGCTGCCATCACTAGAACCCCCATCAATGATCCAATACTCCACATGGGGATATTCCTGGGACAAGACGGAGTAAATGGTTTCTTCAAGAAAGGCACCCTGGTTGTAGGAAGGTGTAACAATTGAGACAAGCGGACGCTTAGCCAAATTTGCCCCTCGAAAAGTCAGCCGAAATAGCGATCATAATCAACCTTTGGGAAAACTTCCAGCTTCCCGCCAATGGTCGCATCCAGCACCTGCCGCCCATCTTCAGTAAAGGCTTGATTTGCCATCTGGTAAGCAATCGTGGATGTATCCAAATCAGGAAGCTGCCAGCGGAAACCCTGTCCAAAATACTGTGGGCTGAAGTGATTGGGGTCGTCCCCTTGTGACTCCACAGTTTGATTGGGTTTTCCTTTAGATGCAAAGCTGTGGTCCACCCCTATCAGCACAACGGTTGAAAAGCCCATATGATAAGCCAACTGCAAAGCTGTGTAGGTCACCGTCGCGCCCTCCCACAGCCGCTTGCTCACATCTTTGGTAAAGGTAGGGCCGGTATAGGTCGTGTAAAGAAAATGCAGGTTTTCCTGAGGCTCAAGCCACTGTTTGGCACGCCACGAAACAAAAACAGGCATCTCTAAACCCATGATCTCATCAGCACATTGCTCAATTACGAGATCATTAACCGAAAGAAAATAAGAGGTACTAAAACCCCATTCCTCCCAGGCAAGATAGATGCGGTTCAAACCAAAGGTATATTCATTACGTATTTTTTGGATGTCCGTCCTGTTCAAACTGGGGCCATTGCCAATGATCACGCAGCGCTGCCCCTGGTGGATATCTCTTAACGCCCGCAGCTTTTCGATGCTTTCCCGCCGCCAGGGGTGTAGAGAAGCCTGGACGCTAGCGGGAATGCGTTGAATGCCATCCCACCCATATTGCGCCATCCGGTAATAACGCTCTGGCAGGACCTTTTTCAATATCGATTTTGGGTTCACTCTGTGCTCAACCGACATGTTGCGCCGCCATCCACGATCAAAGCCTGCCCGGTCATGAATGAGGACTGGTTGTTATCCGCCATGAAATAAATCGAGCTGGCGATTTCTTCCGGCGTGCCGACCCTGCCGTTGACTGTCTTGCGCGCCAGGTTTTCCAGCCGGTCAAACATGGTACCATCACCTGTGTGCCCCCGGCTCAAACCAGCGCGCAGCATGGGTGTATCCACAGCACCCGGCAGAATGGCGTTCACACGGATCTCATCCGGCGCAAACTCAATCGCCATCGCACGGGTCAACGCTAACAATCCGCCCTTGCTGGCGGCATAAGCCGCAATATCCGCTGAAGTTGCCACAGCATGAACGGAAGATACATTTACAATTGCACCGCCGCCTTGGACACTACTCGAAGCATGCTGCGCAAGCAAGGGGTGCGCCAGCTTGGCACCCAGGAATACCGAACGCAAGTTGGATGCCATGACCATGTCCCATTCTTCTGCTGTGGTGTCCAGCAAAGGTTTGGCAATTTGAACAGCGGCATTGTTCACAACCGCATCTAAGCGATCGGTGAAGGCAAACACCTGCTCATAAATAGCTTTGATTTGCTCCGGCAGGGAGATATCCGCCTGGATATAGAGGCCATCCACCGGGAATTCCTCATATTTTGGCAACCGATCAACACCGATCACCTTCCAGCCTTTTTCAGCAAACACAGCCACCGTTGCGCGGCCAATCCCCCCCGCTGCACCGGTGATCAACAAAATCCTAGTCTCTTTTTCAACACTCATACGTCATCCTCATAACATAGCTAATAGCTATCAGCTACCAGCTACAAACTACCTACTACCTACTACCTACTACCTAATTTAACAGCATATCTATCTTTCAGCTTTTCTAATGGATCCAGATCAACCCCTAAGCCAATTAGCAGATTTGTGATGGTGTTCCAATGTACCCGTTCCCAAAATAAAGGGCTCGAATTGGAGTTATGGGGAGCCAGCATGACATGGTCCATCTGGCGTAAGGGACTGTCCAGTGGGAGGGGCTCCACCTCAAAAACGTCCAGGGCAGCACCGCGCAGTGCCCCGTTTATTAAAGCGGCAACCAGGGCTTTTTCTTCAACAACCGGACCCCGTGCTGTGTTGATCAATACGGCATCAGGTCGGCAAAGTGCCAGGCGTTCAGTATTGATCAAGTGGTAACTGGTGGGGTTAAGGCTGCAGTTTATGCTGATGTAATCTGAACGCATCATCAAATCATCCAACCCTGTCATCTCGATGTCATTCTCCAGGATAAAATCCGACTCAATCTCTATGATGTCATTGCCCAGCAGTTTCATCCCAAAGGCTTTTGCACGACGGAGCACCGCCTTGCCCACATGACCAACGCCAATCACCCCGAGAGTGCTCTCGATCAATGTCTTCCCGTTGATCTTCTCCCATAAGCCCTTTTTCATGGCAGCATCCAGGCCAGGTAATTGGCGTGAAAAAGCCAGCATATACCCAATCACACTTTCAGAGACGGGCACCGTAAAGGCATTGGGTGTATTGCCAACCATCACACCCATCTCAGCTGCTGCGACCTGATCAATCGAATCAATCCCGGTTCCCCATTTAGAAATCACCCGTAAACGCGGTATGCAAGCCTCGATCACCCGGCGGCTGTAGCCGTCATCGCCACAAATGGTACCGTCAAATTCCCCAGCATGTGCCAGGATCTCTTCTTCCGACAGCCGTTCATGCACATCAGGGAGAATCAGCTCAAGGTCAAAAGCTTCCAGCACCGGGCGAAAGCGTTCCATTTCAGGCAGCATATACGGTGCAGAAACCAATACGGTTTTCATTCAATAACTCCTAGTTTCCATGCAGCTTGCGGAACAGCGCTTCCGCAATCGTAAAATCCAGCTCCTCATCAATGTCCCAGGCTTCAATTGAGGGTATCTCAAACATCAAAGGACGTTCTCCCAACCGGTTGCGCCGGGTTACCAGGATCTCTCGCCTGAATATATACAAGCACGAGTTTTCCTCATACACCGGCGGAAGGTCCTGGGTGCGTAAGAGAATGTTGGGATTATGGTTAATGGGCCGTCCAAGCTGATCCCACAGGCGGGTTTGAATCCGGGTGACCCCAAACAATGAATCATATTCGGGGATTTTTTCAAGAAAAGTATGTATTGCCGTAGAAATCGTATCTGCTCGCAGCAGCGGGTTGGTCGAATGCGTCTGCAGGTAATAATCAGCCGCAATATATGCGGTGTCATGCAGCAGGATTTCGTTCATTGGGATTGCATCACCACGCAAATGCTCAGGTCTTATCAGTGTCTCAACCTGTGGAAAATCAACAGCCAATCGATCCAGTATCTCAACACTGTCGGTATCCACCAAAACAGTCTCCAGCTCTGGAACATTGAGCAAAGTGCTGATGATGTGATGAAACAGCGGCTTATCCACAAAAGGACGATAGTTTTTACCCGGCACCCTGACCGAGTGATGCCGCATTGGAACCAGTGCAATAATTTTTTCTGCCATACCAATCCTTCCAGAAGGGTTCCCACTGCCCTTACAGGATGTGAAGTTTCTATAAGTATAATTATTCTCGTTTGATATTATAACCCGGATTGAACTCGTAAATCGCTTCGCAGCGTCCTTTGAACGGATGTCTTACTCAATGAGGAAAACCAATCTCGTAGTAGTCAATCAAATGAATAGCCGGGATTTGTAACCTAACCAAAAAGCACTACACCAAAAGGATATTGTGGTTTGTTCACACCTAATCAAACAATCTTAAATAATCCTAACCTAGGGGAGAATGAAACCCTCTCCCTTCAGCAATCCATCCGAAATAACCTGCATGGTTGTAGAATTCTCTGGTAAGAGATCTTGCCAGGAAAAATCCTGTAAACGCACAAAACCCGGCGAGACATCATCCGTTTTAATGAAGGAATCAAACGGTAATGAGGTGCGATAGAGCTGATAAAAGAGAAATCGGCGGGCATTGATGCGGTGTTCTTCAGGTGCATGGACTTCATCTGCTGCCAGGAATTTCTCCAAAGTTTCCATATAGTCTCGTTGTGTTTTTGGAAAAAAAACCGTGTCCAGTTGTGTGAAGCGTGCCTTACCGGCGCACAATACCGGTGCACCCAGGATGGAAGCCTCCATCCCAATCGTCGAGTTATACATCATCACAAATTTCGCCCGTTGGATCATCTCATAGGAACTGAGATATTCATCCGGATTGATAAAAACCACGTTGGGCAATCCCTCAACATCCCGTTCTTGCACCCACCCTGCGACGCTTTCCTGGCTGGACTTACCAGGACGGGATTCATCTGGATGCGCTCGGATCACAAACAAGGTGTCCGGGTGGTTTTTTATAACCCGTAATACTCTATCTAACCAGGTGAACATATCAGGGAACAGTACATTCGCATGAGGTTGGCTGGTATCGAAAATCACGTTGGTGAAGATGGGGACAACCTGTTGAAATGCCGAGATTTTATCCACCAATGCTTGATCTAAGCTTCGCATCTGGGGCCAGAATTGAATACCGGCCATGCTGAAGTCACCCTTAAACCGTTTTGAAAGATATGCATCAAGTTGTTGATCCTGCCATTGGTTAAGCTGAAAATCATCTGGGATGTCAACCGGGTAAGCAGTAGCGTCACCATCCGTAAAAAAGGCTGAAAACGGCTGCATGCCAACTTCATGTGAGTAAACGGGTATCCCCTGTTTACGGGCAACCCAACGGGCGGTAGCTTCTGGGAAGAGCATGCCGTTGAACACCATCACTGCCAGCGGTGACTCTTTGATGACCAGCCACTCAAACTGCATAGCCACCTTGTACGCAGAAAGAATGAAATAACGGTATAAAACCCGGGTTGGTTCATCGTCTTCAAGATGATGCCGCCTGAGTATCCAGCGCATTGAAGGCAGACACAGATCACCTAAAGGAAAGTCATCATATCTCAGATGGTGTAATTCAGCCAATTTGGTATTTTGCAAGCGCTTGGCCAATTCCTCTCCAGGAAAATAACCAAGTTTACTGACTTGTGCCCGATCATAAATTGCCGCAGATTGTGTCAGACACCTTTGGCAGGGAGGAAATTGGTAGACATCATTTTGATTCGTACCCAACACACAGCGCAGCATTCCACGTT
>SLIC01000206.1 GCA_007135845.1 Candidatus Brevefilum sp. | reverse complement strand
TGGAACCAGTTACAAAAGACCAGGCAGGCGGATCTGAATCCTAATAAATATTTTTAAAAATGAATAGTATTACCAACGATAGAGAGGTTGTCGTTCAAATTGGTTGTCTGTTCTGGAAGAGCGTTATCTGGATTCCGGAAAATATTTTAGGAAAAGCGACCACACCATTAAGACATCAATAACGATCGTATTCTGACCTTACGGTATAATTTTGGTTGCTATTGAACTCCACTCACACTTATTTTCATAAAGGACATGATACTAAACAATGCAGCCATTTCAAACTTTAACAAACCATGGCAAACTGCGGCGCTTACGGCAGTTGGCACAGGTTGGCCTGTCCCACTATGATCTCGAGGATCCACAACTCAGCTACCACGGGTTTGAGACCAACCTGCTCTACCGGGTGACAACGGCGCAGGACGAGTGTTTCATGCTGCGGCTGGCTTACCCGGGCTGGCGCACGCTGACAGATCTGCAATCCGAGGCATTGTGGGTGAACGCCCTCAGCCGTGACACGACTGTCCCGGTGCCGGAAATCCTCCCGACCCGTTCAGGGGAGCTGGTGCTGGATATCGCTGTGCCGTATGTGCCTGACCGCTGGTATATGACGCTGATGCGGTGGCTGCCCGGACGCCTGCTGGGTCATTACCTGACGGAAGAAAACCTGAGTAGGATGGGGCAGTTGTTTGCCCAGCTGCACTTTCATGGTAAGACTTGGGACCCTCCGAAAAACTTCACACAGCGCCGATTTGAACATTGGCTGTCGCGAGGCGAACCAGATTTAATCTCAGGCCAGGGTGTCAGTCCAGGAAATCTTTCTGTAACGCTATCCCCGCCCCAGCAGAATTGGAATATGCGCATGATTGAGCATGTCGAAGCGGCTTACCAGGCGTTGGATCGTGATGACCTGCGGGTGATCCACTGCGACTTATGGCACGATAACATTAAGGTCCAGCGAGGGGTGCTGTACCCATTTGATTTTGAAGACACGGTGTGGGGCTACCGCCCCCATGATATTGCCATGGCGATGCTCGACCTGCTCGAGACAGTGGGGGTGGAACGCTATCCAGCGCTGCTGGGGGCCTTTCAGCGCGGGTATGAATCGCTGCTTACCTGGCCAGCAGCTCGCATTGAACCATTTCAAATCGGGCGCATGCTGTGGATGATCAACTGGGTGGCCCGTCATGAGCCCGAACACCTGGGGAATATGATCGAACGCCATATCCCGGTTTTTGAACATTTCGAACGAACAGGTGATGTGATCCTGCCAGATGAGGGATAGCGGTTGTAGTGAAGCAATGCTCTCACCTGAATAATGTGTACAGCGCAATGTACGAGTATAATTCTCACCGATGCAGATTTCACCACAACCCTGGAAAATAGTTGTGTCACATTCTGGCACTACTCAGGTTGTTTGACGTTTTGAAGAACCCAGTAATGACACATTTTGTCTATTATTGTATTAATTTTCTGGTTTGTTGAATGTTTGAATTTATTCCTTCATGGAGGTAGGTATGTCTCAATATAACTCAGAACACAACTCTCGTTCAAGCGCAGGATCTGAAGCGCTTGCTGATCAATTGGAGGCGATCTTACATGAGATGGCCGCAATGAAGAACATTCCCAATGCCATCATGGCTGTGGAAAAGATGGATAAGTCATTCTCTTGGTACGGCGCAACAGGCGATGCCCAGCCGGATGGTACACCGCTGCATGTAGATACACCGTATATTATTGCCAGTGTGACCAAGCTCTACATCGCCAGTACCGTATTGAAGCTGCATGAACACGGCCTGATCCAGCTGGATCAACCGGTCACGGCCTATCTCCCGGAACAGGTGACCGATAAATTGCGCCGGCTTAAGGCAGTTGATGCGGTTGAAACGATCACCGTGCGGCACCTGTTAAGCCACAGTTCTGGCTTGCCTGAATACCTGGAAGACTATCCCAAGGGCGGACAAAGCTTTGTCGAAAGGATCCTGGAGGCGGATCATGCCTTTACGATCGAAGACATCCTCGATTTTATCCGTGACCTCCCGGCCCCTTTCCCTCCCCAGCCACTGGATGCACCGAAACAAAAGGTGCGCTACTGTGATACCAACTTCCAGCTGCTGATTGCCATGATCATGGCGGTGACGGATGGCTCGTTGCACGAAGCCTTTACAATGTACATGTACCAGCCTTTAGGATTAGAGGAAACGTATCATCCAGGCACTCGAATGGATGTACCTGAACCTGCCGCTTTATGGGTGGATGCTCAACCCGCTCACATCCCTCTGGCGTTGCGCTCCTTTGGGGATGTAATCAGCACACTGGATGATCAGCTGCGCTTTATGCGAGCTTTGATGCAAGGTGAGGTGTTTGACAATCCAGCAACATTGGACTTAATGATGGCGCATTGGAATACTTTTGGGTTTTCACTGAACCCGGTCAGGCTTTCACCGGGATGGCCGATTGAATACGGTCTGGGCATGATGCGCTTCAAGATTCCCCGGTTGTTTTCACCCTTCAAGTCGGTACCAGCGGTGGTGGGGCACTCCGGCGCAACCGGATCGTGGCTGTTCTACTGCGAAGAGCTGGACCTCTTGCTGGCAGGGACTGTCAATCAGCTCAGTGCCGGGGCAGTGCCCTTCCGCTTTATGCCCAAAATCCTGCAGGCTGTTGCTGAGGCAGGTGTGTGAAGAATCAGTTTTTCTGGTGAGAAAACCGTGTATTAAAAATTCAGACGTTGGAATAAAACACATCAATCGGATTGATTGATAAATAATGACTGAATTCTTGTGTCGTAATCTATAAGAAGCAGTGTTAAAGAAGATATGAATGATCAACAATTGCTTGCTGCCCTGTTTTCTAGCAGCTTTGTTTTGGGTGGTTCTCCATGCAGCGGTAAAAGCACACTGGCTGAAAGGTTAGCGAGTGCTTATCATCTGCCGTATTATAAAGCTGATAATCACATGTGGCGGCATCTGAACCAGGCGGACCCACAGTTACAGCCAATCATGTCAGCATACGCAACCATGTCCTGGGATGAGATCTGGTCACAACCGGTTAATGTCCAGGTTGCCGATGTGTTTGCTTATTACACCGAACAGTTTCCCATGATCTTGGAAGATCTCTTGGGATATTGTGATCAGGGTCCGATCATTATGGAAGG
Source organism: Candidatus Brevefilum sp. (assembly GCA_007135845.1). The sequence goes on along the minus strand of SLIC01000206.1, from coordinate 2,760 downwards.
GATCGCATTTCTTCCAGAACTGGTTCATGCATGGGGCGTTCCATTCAACCGGGCGTTGTTCCTGGTGCCAGATAAAGCCTTTCAGATTGCTTATTACTCTCAACGTGAATGGATACAGCCCATCCTTGATTCCTGTCGGGATCCCGATCAGGCCTTTGCGAACTGGATGGAGCGGGATCATCAATGCGGGCTTGGAATTCTCCAGCAAGTCAAAGCATGTGAATACCAAACGATCATTGTCGATGAATCGACGAACCCTGAAAAAATTTTCGATTTAGGGACTGTACACTTTCGATTGCAATGAAATTTGGTTGCAATTCTGCCTTAAATCATAATTTCGATCAGATTATTAAAACGATATCCTTTAGTTTCTGAGGAAGTTCATCAGGAAATTTAAGGTTAGATACAGCCTACTTTTATTTTTCGATGAAGCAGTAATATACTGACCGATTTCCGAATATATTTCCATATTGTTCCCTGAGTGATTGCTCAACAAATGATGATAGTCCCTTCGCTTTTTAATTGTTTTGTTGACTGATTTTTCAACGCATTACACTACTCAAATTCCTGTTAAGTGTATATATTCATTTAATAGACCTTATTGGGACATTTAGACAAAAAACCCAAAGATCTTAGGTCAATCGATTGATTTAACCTAGTAATCTGATTGTCGGAAGACGAAATTACAGGAAATATGTATTGTTGTTCAACACACGTTATCATGAATTGAGGTATGCATGAAAAAAATAATTATGCTCTTCGCCCTTTCCCTCCTGCTTTTAGGTTGTGTCACACCCGGAACACCTTCAAATGAGGATACATCCATACCACCAGATGCTGTTTCTACGCCTGAGACAGAACCGGATGCCCCATCGCAAGACTTACCGGCTGTGGTGGCTTATAACCTGGGCGAAACAACCCTCACTCAATCGATGTTTTCAGAGGACAGCCGTTTTTATAATATGCCAGTGCGCCTGAACGGAATTATTGCCGTTCCGACTGGTGATGATGGGCCTTACCCAGTCGTTGTCATATTTCACGGGAATCACGTTGGCTGCCCTGTTCCTGAAGGTGATGAGGTTGATCGCTGGCCATGTGACTCTGAAGTTGAACAACGTAATTATGTAGGGTTTGAATACCTGGTAGCGGACTTGGCAGCAGAAGGCTATGTGGCATTGTCGATTAACATCAATGCTGAAAATACCTTTGGATTTGGCGAACCAGTGCCCTTTGAACGGATGGAGCAATTGGTTGATCTTCATCTGTCAGAACTGGCAGATGCAACCAGGGGAGGAACGAATAAGTTTGGTGTTGATCTGGAAGGACGCGTGGATTTAGGCAAAATGGTTTTTATGGGTCACTCCCAGGGCGGAGAAGGCGCTTACTGGTTGATCGATCTGATGGGACTGGATAAACCGGATGCCTTGACAACTGTGGGATATGGACCAGTTCATGGCTTGATTATGATTGCCCCATCTGCTAATTTTGCTGGATCAGAAGTGATTGAATTACCATTGTCGGTGATCTTACCCTCCTGTGATATGGATGTATCCAACCAGGATGGTCAAATGTATTATGAACAGGCCAGGCTTAAATCGCAGCATGGCACATGGGCGTCATCGGTCTGGTTGGCGTATGGCAACCATAATTATTTTAACCAGATTTTGGATGATGATGCCTTTATGCGGCAAGGCAGGCCCGATTGCGACCCGATATTAGAGCCGGAAACACAGCAGGGTTTTTTACGAGATTACACGTTGGCATTTTTGAAAAACATTTTTACAGATGAACCAGGCGCAAGTGACACAATAGGAATGGATATGCAATCCATGGCAAAGGATGAGATGTTTGGCCTATCAACTCGCCTGGCAGGGTTGGCACCTGGGTCTGATCGCCTTCCAATCCTGATTCCTGCCAGCGAAGATGAGCTAAAAACGAACCTGGTTGGAGGTAGTGTGTTTGCTGAAGATGTGTTCACCTTCTATTGTGTTGAGGGTTATTACACCCCATTTGTAAAGCCAGGCAGCGAGCCCTGTAAACGGGTGAACATAGTGATACCTGCAAATCCAGCCATGATCGTGGTATCCTGGGCACAGCTAGAGGCGCAGTTGCGTTTCACACTACCTGGAGATTTCGATGTTAGCCAGTACTCATCGATCAGCTTACGGGCAGCGCTCGATCCAATGTCTGATCTTAATCTTGACGGTGCCGTTCAGGCTTTCACTATTCAACTGGTTGATAATCAGGGAAATACATTTGACATCCAAACACAGGAAGATGAGCCTGCTCTTCGTTTCCCGGCAGGTTATGTCGAGGAGGACATGGTTTTTGAAGATGGCCTGTTCACCGGACGTGTCCCGCTGATTTCAATCAGGATACCGTTAAGTGGTTTTGAAGGCGTTAACCTGGCTCAATTGAGCGAAGTTGTTCTATTGTTTGATCAAACAGCAAGCGGATCACTCTTTATCAGCGACATTGAATTCGTCCGATAATTAGATGTAATACTGAGAAAGGCTTCTTTCGCTGATTTACTGTTAATGAAGATCACGTGCTATTAGGAAAATGGAACCAACCGGCAAAAGCTGATTACGCTGCCAGTTGGTTCTTTCTTATCCTTTCTTACGCAACAAAGAATTGAAACTTATAAAATTCTAAGAAAAAGCCTAAGGTGCATAACAGCAAGGTTCAAAGGTCATGATTATTTTGATGGGACGTTGATTGTCCATAGTTAATCGGCGTGACCAATCATGTTACTGTGGT
>SLIC01000267.1 GCA_007135845.1 Candidatus Brevefilum sp. | reverse complement strand
GATCAAATTGCGAAGAACAGTAAAAACAGCAGCAAACCACCATCAAGTGATGGATATCAAAAGCCAGCACCCAAAAGTTTACGCAAGCGACATGGTAAGAAAAGCGGTGGTCAACCTGGACACCCTGGGAATACACTTAAAGCAGTAGCACAACCGGATCGAATAGAAGTTCATCGAGTGATAGCGTGTAAATGTTGCCAGGAATCACTTGAAGCCGTGCTTGCAGAAGAGCATGAACATAGACAGGTGTTTGATATTCCAATTGTCAAAATTGAAGTGACAGAGCACCAGAGTGAGATCAAAATATGCCCACGGTGTGGAGAGAAAAACAAAGCCGTCTTTCCAGAAACAGTAACTCAACCCGTCCAATATGGGCCGGAGATCAAGGCATTGTCAGTCTACTTGAACCTGTATCAACTCATACCTCTGGAGCGGACAGCTGAAATACTAGAAGCGTTATATGGCCATCGAGTTTCAGAAGCCAGCTTGATAACAGCCAGTAAAGAACTCGGAAAACAGATCGAAGCAATCAACGCAGCGATCAAAAAACAAATCACGATGCAAGAGGAAGTGGTTCATTTCGATGAAACAGGATCACATATAGAAGGAAAAACGTACTGGTTACATACAGCTAGCACAGAAAAACAGACTTATTTCCAGATTCATCCCAAGCGTGGTGTTAAAGGTATGGATGCAATAGGTATTCTTCCAAAATTTCAAGGTTATGCCATCCATGATGGATGGGAATCTTACAACACATACAGTGTTCGCCATGTGTTATGTAACGCTCACCACCTGCGGAAGTTAAACTTTTTACTCGAGCGTTATCCGCAGGATTGGGTAGAGCCAATGATTAACCTTCTTATTAGGATCAAAGAGACAATAGAACAGGAAAAGAAAGAAGAGGCGATCAGTCTGACAGATAAGCAATTGGTTGATTTCTCTAAAGAATATGATCAGTTGGTCGAAGAAGGGCTTAAAGATAACCCAGAACGAAAAACTGATGAAGGAATACCAAAGAAACGAGGAAAGGTCAAGCAAACGCCAGCCAGGAACTTGTTGATTACATTTCAAACGAAGAAGGATGCCGTTCTAGCTTTCATGTATGATTTCCGAGTTCCTTTTGATAATAATCTAGCAGAACGAGATATCCGCATGATGAAACTAAAACAGAAGATATCAGGTTGTTTTCGAACCCAACAGGGTGGCGCCCTGTTCTGTGCTATCCGAGGATATATGTCAACTGCTAGAAAAAATGGACTAAATGCTTATGATGCAACACGTTTAGCTTTTCAGAAAAATCCTCATTTACATAATCTTATCTTAGATGGCTGAGTAGTTACGAATAATCAATATCCAATAGATACTACTCATTATGTGTGCCTAACCCAGTAACTAGTCAAGTCTCAATTATGTTTTTTCTTTGTATACAATGCCCTTTTATCTTCTTCTCTTAGGAATGCCACCTCCAAAGCATTTTTCTGCGCCTTACGGGTATCTTCAGGGGTTAGGCCTGCTGCCGGCGCGGCGATGTTAAATTCATCCCGCAATGTAACCGGACTGATGCCCGGGTCATCGGTGTTAATCGTCGCCAGCAAACCCTGATCCAGCCAGGTTTTTAGCGGGTGAGCGGCATAACTTGAAACGGTGTTGGTATGCCAGTTGCTGGTCAGGTTAGCTTCGATTCCAATCCGCTTCTCCAGCATCCTGTTAACCAAATCCGGGTCATCATTAATGCAGATGGCATGGCCTATTCGGCTGGCACCCAGGTCATCAAGCGCATGCCACACACTCTGCGGACCGGCAGATTCCCCCGCATGCACCGTGATTCCCCACCCGGCATCCCGAGCCTGTTTAAAATGCGGCACGAACCACTCGGCCGGGAAGTTGGCTTCATCACCAGCCAGATCCAGCCCAACAATCTCCTCTTTAAATGCCAGCAAGGCTGCCAGCTCAAGATAGCCGATCTCAACACCGTAGGTGCGGCTGATGATGCCAATCAAGTTCACCCGAATATCCTTCAAATCACGCTCTGCAGCCTGAACACCATCGATGACGGCTTCAACCACTTCAGCAGGATTTAGCTGATGCGGTTCCGCCATAAACCAGGGGCTGAAACGCAATTCTATGTAGTCAATGCCTTCATCATTGGCATCGACAACGTTCTCATAAGCCACCCGACGGCAGGCATCTGTGTTGGCAAAGATTGAAACCATCCAGTTAAACTTCTGAAAATAGGCCATGATATCTGCTTCAGGTTCGCTCACCTGGATGTGCGGGCGCAGGTCGTCCAGGTTATCTGCCGGTAAGGGTAAGTTGTGCTGCTGCGCCAGTTCCCAGATGGTCGCCAGGCGCACATTGCCATCCAGGTGACGGTGAAGGTCAATCAGCGGTAAATCTTCATGGATCATGATCAGCCTTTCTTAAAGTAATTTATGGCATAAGTGAAATTATATTACAGATGCAAACTCCCACGAGCATTCTGCAATAAGAGGCATTATAATTCTCATTTGAAGGCACTATTCCTCGGAGCCTGTCCATGTCAACCCTTCAACGCACGTCAGGCGACACAACCAGAGACCATCCAAACCAGGAAGCTTTTGACCTAATGATCGGCAAGCTAGGGGTCGATCAAAGGCTGATAGACCCCTTTCTTCAGTCCCCAGTCCCCGGTCTCCGGTCTTCACTCGTCGGGTCAAAAATCACGATCCTGAGTGGTAAAATCATATTTCATAACAATGTGGAGAACACATGAAAAAAATCCATGCTGAACACTTATTCCACGTCCAGAACACCCTCGGTGAGGGACCGCTCTGGCACCCCATCCAAAACTGCCTGTACTGGGTCGACATCGAATCTGGAGATCTTTATCATTCCGAAGATGGGTTGAAGGGTTTTTCTAAAACCCATTTCAAAACCCCCATCGGCGCTTTTTGCTTCACCACTACTGACAACTTTATCCTGGCAACCGGGGACGGTTTTGCATCCTGGGCACCGGGTCAGTCCCAGCCCACGCTGATTTGGAATCCACTGCCTGAAAGAGCCGGTGTCCGGTTGAATGACGGAAAGGTAGATCCAGCTGGACGGTTCTGGGCCGGCAGCATCGACACCGAACAGGTTGAAGGACAACTATACCGCCTGGACCCAGATGGAAGTCAGCATATTATTTTGCACGATATTGGCATCTCCAACGGGCTCGATTGGAGTCCGGACCGGCAAACCATGTATTATACAGATTCCTACCGCTATACCATTTATGCCTTTGACTACGACCAGGAGACCGGCGCGATTCACAACCAGCGTCCCTTTATCCAGCTCCAAAAAACCGGCGCCGAGATCGTCCCGGATGGGTTATGCGTGGATGCCGAAGGCTGCCTGTGGAGCGCACAATGGAATGGATGGCAAGTCGTCCGCTATGATCCCCAGGGGGTACCCATGCTGACCGTCGATGTTCCTGCACAGCGGGTAACCTCATGCTGTTTTGGCGGCGAATTAAATGACCAGCTCTTTATCACTACGGCGCGCACCGGTTTAACCACTGAAGAGTTAGCAGCACAACCCCATGCCGGTGACGTGTTTATTCTCCAAACCGATACCATCGGACAGGTTACTAAATTTTTTGGTTGAAAATACAAGGAGTTTTACAATGCGAATTGGTGTTCTCACCACCCTCTACCAGCACGAGCCAATCACATCTGTCCTCGACAAGCTCAAAGAGATGGGAATCACAGCTGTTGAGATTGGCACCGGTGGCTTTGCCGCGAATACCCACATCAACCTCGATCAGCTGCTGTCAGATCAGGCTGCACGAAAAGCCTACCTGCAGGAAATTGCTGATCGTGAAATGATTATCAGCGCGCTGAGCTGTCACGGCAACCCCATCCATCCTGACCAAAAAATTGCCCAACATGATGATAATGTTTTCAGGAAAACCGTCCAGTTGGCTAGGTTGATGGATGTACCGGTTGTCAACACCTTCTCTGGCCTTCCAGCAGGTTCTGCAGATGACCGCACACCTAATTGGGTCACCTGTCCCTGGCCCCCTCAGTTCCTCGAAATCCTCAAATACCAGTGGGACCAGGTTGCCATCCCCTATTGGAAAGACGCGGCTGCTTATGCTGCTGACCATGGCGTCAAAATTGGAATCGAGCTTCACCCCGGTATGCTGATTTACAACGTCGAAACCATGCTGCGCATGCGGGATGAAGTTGGCCCAACGCTGGGCGCTAACCTCGACCCAAGTCACCTGTTCTGGAACGGCGTTGATCCCCTGGCTGCCATCCGCGCCCTGGGGGATGCTGTTCATCATGTGCATGCCAAGGATTGCTATGTCGACCCCTTTAATGTAGCAGTCAATGGCTGCAATGATCACAAACCCTATGACCAGATACTCAATCGGTCCTGGACCTTCCGCACCGTTGGTTATGGACACGATCTTAAATTCTGGAAGGATTTCATCAGTACATTGCGGCTGGTTGGCTACGATCACGTCATCTCTATCGAACATGAAGATGCCATGATGTCGATTGATGAGGGACTCGCCAAAGCATTCGATGTGCTTAAAGATGCCATCATCACCCAACCGCCTGGCGAAATGTACTGGGCGTGAAAGAATGACTGATTTAAGAGCCATACTGTGTATTGATATTGATGGCACCCTGATTGATTCCGATGAACGTGTCCATCCGCAGGATATCCACACACTGACGCATTTCCCCGAGGAAATCCTGCCATTGTTGACCACCGGCCGAATTCTGCACTCAGCCAAGGGCGTTCTTCAGGAAAACGGTTTATTTCAATCTGATCTCTTTCCCCTGCCGGGTGTTTTCATGAATGGCGGGGTCACTTACCTGCCAGATGAAAGAATTTGCACCAGCCATGCCTTCCCCTCGGAAACAAGGCAAGCCGTGATTGATCTGAGTCAGCATTTTCGCAATTCTGCCTTCACCTTTTTCGCCATTGATACGGTTTACCTGGTCAACCCAACAACCTTTGGCCGCCATGTGGCTCAGCTTCATCACCTTTCTGCCCGCATCATCGATGCTGATGAACTGCCAACCGAAATCATCAAAGTCATGATCTTGGAACCCGAAGCGTTGGAAATGCAAAAGATAGTCGATCAAGCCCAATCTTTAGTTGCTGAAATGGCATTCAGCCTGCCTTCTGCTTATGAGATCAACCCCCCGGGTATCGATAAAGGTGCCAGTTTAATCGACCTTTTACGGGCAATGCATTTAGATCACCTGCCCATTTATGCCGTGGGGGATGCTGAAAATGACCTGGCACTCTTCAAGCATGCTCACATAACATTCGCGCCCACGACGGCCTATCCCCAGGTGATTGATGCTGCAGACCGTCTCATCCCACGCGATAAAGAGGGATTATTAACCCCGCTTCTTCGGTTGTTACCAATATAAGAACCAGACATTAACCTATCCGAAACGCCCCGTGATGTAATCCTCGGTCAATCGTTTTTCTGGTTTTGTAAAGACCTTGTTAGTAAGGTCATACTCAACCAGGTATCCTGCCCGATCATCATCCATGTTGAAAAATGCCGTAAAATCAGATGCTCGCGCTGCCTGCTGCATGTTGTGAGTCACAATTATGATCGTGAAATTGTGTTTCAATTCCTGGATCAACTCTTCTATTTTCAAGGAAGCAATCGGGTCGAGTGCAGAAGCGGGCTCATCCATCAAGAGCACATCTGGTTCAACGGCCAATGCCCTGGCGATACATAAGCGCTGCTGCTGACCACCAGATAGGGCTAAGGCCGATTTATCCAGGGTATCTTTAACCTCATCCCACAAGACTGCCTTGCGTAAACTGCGTTCGACAATTTCTTCCAATAAGACCAAAGATTTCACCCCGTGTGCGCGTGGGCCATAAGCCACATTGTCAAAGATCGATTTCGGAAACGGGTTAGGGCGTTGAAAGATCATCCCGACGGATTTGCGCAGTTCTACTACATCCAAATTCCGAATGCTGATCGAATCTTTTTCTATCTGACCCCTGCTCGAGGTGTTGGGAAT
>SLIC01000123.1 GCA_007135845.1 Candidatus Brevefilum sp. | reverse complement strand
GGTAAAGGTTGATATCCTTGGGTGCCCCGCCCGGAGAGGCAATCACCAGGTCATACAATTCTGAAACATTGATGCCAAACAAACGGCGCACAACCGGTATGGCGGCGTTCATCACCGCAGCAGGTTCTCCAAAATAAACTTCAAGAATGTGTTTTTCCTCATCCAGGATCGTGCCTAAAGAAAAATGGATCCCTGCCTTACGGCCAATTTCTTCAACCTCCTGCCGCAGGGGATTGATGAGGTAAACGCCCGTGAGAGCTTGTGGATGGGTCAGGTTGGCATGATTGGCCGCGATTGTGCTCCGGCTGGCCAGACCGATCGCTGCTGTTTTTACGCCGCCAGAAAAGCCCATGAAATGATGGGGTTCAATATTGCCAACCGAAATTTTCAAATCGCATTGGTAATAATCTGTATTGATCTGGATCGGGTTATGATAACTTGTCTTTCCCAGGTCAACCATTGGTGAGTGATCGCAGTCATGAACAATAACCGGGTAGCGATCTATGATGGACTGGTCCAGGATACGGGTTAATTCAGCAGTTGACATCGGGGGATGCGTGCCGCTCCCAATGAAGAGGGTGATTTGTTCTGGTTGAAAGCCCAGATTTTCAAGGTGTTCCAGTAGGTGCTGGACTGGGTTTGGCTTGGGAACCGGTCGAGTTTTATCATTAATCGCGATTCCCACAGTTCCTGCTGCATTAAACGCCTGCCAATTGATATTACCAATGGGAGATCTAATTGCATCTGTAATCACCTGGTCTGGACCCTCAAGTGTCGTCCCGGGTTGCGGTAAAAGCAGATCGACCTGGTGCATGCCAGGGATTTCAACATTAAGATGACTGTTACCATACGGCAGGGTATACGATGTCATTCGTTTAACCCCAGTGAGCTGAGATAATCCAGTGAAGCAAGGGCATCTTCAACCGAAAGTTCAAAGACAACCGGTCCGACAAAATTGGCGTTTTTCAACTGCTTGATCAGGCTAGTGATATCCAATGAACCAGAGCCTAAGGTTTGATGGTCCTTGCCATACCCTAACTGACCTGTTTTCATATAATCAATGGAATCATGGAGGTGCACTTCTGCCAGCCGGGGCAGGCAGGCTTTGAGGGCATCTGCCATATGCATTACACCAGAAAAACCAGCCAGGATATGACCGGTGTCCAGACAAATTGAAAGGTCTAGCAAATCAGCAATTTCGAGCGTTAAATCGAGGGGAAATTCAATCGTTTCGACAGCCAGCTTTCGAGAGTCCAAACCAGTTTCTTCTAAGATGATCTGTATTGAGCTGATCGCACCACCCTGGAACTGTTTTAACGCCAGGGATTTTGCCATATCTGGAAGGTTCATCCGATAAAACTCGGCAGCTAAGGCTCCTGTTGCATGTAAAACATATACCTCTGGTTCGAGTGGTTCGACGGCGTCAATGACATCGATAATCGCATCAACAGATCCCATGCGGACGGGTTCGAGAGGTGTTGAAGGTTCAACAGACCAGAGCGGGAGATGAATGGTATAGGATAAGTCCAGGTCTGCTTTCAAAGTTAATAACTGGTCAATGTTCTGTTCCTTGTAGGCCGAAGGGAAAAACAGGGTCAGATCACCACCAAGCTCGATCAAGGAGAATCCCTCATGGGCAAGCCCTCTGACAAGCTGACCTCGGTCGAAATTTAAGATGCGATTGACGGCCTCCTTAGCATCAACGTTTGAAGGAACAAGGCGACTTAATTGCAATTCCATTAGTCCAAAGCGCATTTTTAACCACCTTTCTGATCATGTGAAGCGTAAAATTTTATTCGAATATTTATGAGATGATGTAGCTTAAAAATCAGAACTAAAACTAATTATATCCTTCTGTGGTGGATTACTCGAAAAAATCCAATAAAATAGGCGAAAGATCGACTTCTGAAACCTGGGAGAATGCGGCGAAAAAATCATGCGATGTTGTAATTGAGGCTGGGTCAGCGGATTGGACATATTTGTGCAAGGCATCGAAGAAAGCACTGTCACCAACTTCATCTCTGATCTCCTGTAAAAACATTGCACCTCGCAGATAGACGGCATTAATATAGGGTCGGAACTGCCTGAAATCGTAGATGCTGGCATTAACATCTCCCTCAGGCGTATAAACTGCAACCCGAAAGTGCCACCACCAATCAACAAGATTGGGGTAGTGCGTTTCATAGTATAAAAGTTCACAATAGGTTGCTAGTGCTTCATCAAGCCAGGGTTCATTGGCCTGATCGTTGTGGACATATGCGTAAAACCATTGGTGAGCGGTTTCATGAACGATCAATAGTTCAAAATAATTCTGGGGTGTTGGGTCAGCCGTCTGGTAATACCACTCACTGAGTAAGATCAATCCGTCTGTCTCCAAGCCGTCGAAGATGTCCGCTTCAACAATGCTGAGAAACTCTCGCTGGTTATCGCCAAACAGATCCGTGAATGTGTTCCAGGCCTGGTTTGTCAACTCAGCAGACCGCAGCCCCAAACCGGCATGTTCAGGAAAGGTATAAGACTTAACAGTGACAAGATCACTCTCGACAATGAAGACCCGGTAATATGGGCTAATTGCCAGGGTAAAATTGCGTGCATTTTGATGATGATAAATTAAGCAATGATCCTGCGCTTCTATTACGGGGGCACTCGCAGCAACAACCAGTTCTTTTGAGGTTGGAAGCAAGCAAAGGTTAAGTTGGAAATCACTCAAGGTGTAGACAAGGTGTTCGCCCACCCTCCCGGGTGAATTGATCACCCAACCAACACCATCTTGATACGGTGGAATCATTGGGTACCAATCGGCCAGGAGCAGCTGGCGGTTGGTGTATCCCAGGGACTGTGCGACTCTGGGTAAGCGAAGCTGGTATTCAAGTTGTATTTCAATTTGTTGACCGGATTCCAGCGGCTGCTCGAGCTTCAGCTGCAATTGTGCATTTCTTATGGTTAATCTTGATCTCACTGCTGTCTGGTCAATGGCAGCGGATCTAAGTGAGAATACACCCCTTTTTTGTGCTGGTGGGATAAGTATAGGAAGTTCCTCGATGGCGTATTGGATGGTATTGGTGTAAATAATGGTTTGGACAACTTCCAAATGCTTCTGATCGTAATCGAGTTCTACATCAAAGTAATACTGCGTTGTTGTGGATGAAATTTGATCTGGTTTGGTGGGTGTAAGCGTGGGGATGGTGGACGTTTCAGCAGGTGTTGGTTCGATGAGATTATCTTCTTGTGGAGATGGTGAAATTGTGATGGGCGTTAAGGAAGGTTGTGAGGGTGTTGGTGTTGTGCAAGCAGCCAGACAGATCAACAGGATTGTTGCCCCCAGCTGCCACAAGAAGCCTTTTTTATAGTTCATAAAGGACGATCGAATTTTTGGATCTCAATCCAATAACCATTAGGATCTGGAATGAAAAAGTGATATATCTCATATTTTGGGTTGGCTGTTGGTGGATCAATAATGCTCTGACCACTTTTGTTTAGTACAGCATACCAACCATCCACATCATCACTGACCAGGGTAAGAATCACCTTGCGACCAGGAGGTATGGGTTCAATGTGTTCACAAAACCCAAGGTAGGCACTTTTGGTTATCTCGAAAATGAGGCAGGTTCCCTGGTCACGTGCCAGGGTCAATCCCAACACATCGCTGTAGAATTTTCGCGTTTCTTCCAAATCCTGGGCATGTAAGAAAGTGATTTGCTGGCTGAGTTGCGGTCTTGTCATAGGAGATGATCCTTTCTACTGATATTTAAACGTCAACACATATTTTTTTGATGCGATGGGTTTAATCAAAGCATTAATACTTAATAATATCCCGGATTTTGTTGTAAAGAGGTTGCAGGCGCTTGTACATTCGTTTGTAGATATTATTAAAAAGCTCTGTATACATTTCGTGCCGAGCAGAGGATGGCTCAAAGGTGTCTCCAAGATGGGTCATATCTGCGATCGCAGAGGGAAAATCTGGATGGAGACCCAACCCAACCGCCACATCAATGGCTGCTCCAAGCCCTGAGGCCTCGAAAACATGCGGTCTTGTGACGGGAAGTCCAAAAATATCCGCAGTGATCTGCATCACACCCGGGCTCTGACTGCCGCCTCCTGCAACCCGAAGGGCTGTGATCGGGATGTGTGAACGCTTCTCCGTCCGCTCCATAGCCTCACGCAAAGCGTAGCCTAAGCCTTCAATGATGGCTCGATAAAAATGGGCACGGGTATGGACATCTCCAAAGCCGATCACTGCCCCTTTAGCTTCAGGACCGGGAATCTTTAAACCAGGTGACCAGTAGGGCTGCAAAACTAAACCTTCTGCGCCGGGAGACACAGTGTTCAAGAGCTCATCAAATAAAACTTCCGCCTCTATTCCACGCCGCTCGGCCTCGCGTTTTTCTTGCAAGCCGAACTCCTCTTTGAACCAGCTTACCATCCAAAAGCCGCGATAAATTTGTACTTCCAGAGAATATGCCCCGGGCACAGCCGATGGGTAGGGAGGGATCAGGGGAATGACCTCAATATATTTCTCGTGTGTGGTATTGATGGTCGCAGTGGTACCAAAGCTCAAACAACCGATGTGTGGCTCAAGGCATCCTGCACCAATTACCTCAGTGGCTTTATCGGCTGCTGTGGCAATCAAAGGTAGCCCCTCAGGGATACCAGTTGCCAGAGAGGCTTCTTGAGTGATATGTCCCAGTAACTCGGTTGGCTTTACCAAATCTGGCAGCATCTCTCTTTCAACCTGGACTGCCTGCCATTTCCAATCACTGGGCTTTGCCCAATCCTGGTTTTTATAATCAAAGGGAATGTATGCCACCTGGCAGCCTATTGAATCGATCACTTTGCCAGTTAGTTTGTGTGTTAAGTACCCAGACAGGAGAACATATTTGTCGGTTTTCTTCCAGATTTCGGGTTGATGCGTTTTGATCCAGTTGGCTTCTGCTTCTGCTTGAAAATACCTGACAGTGTCTTGCATTCCGGCCAATTTAAAAATGAGACCCCATAAGCCACTTACTGGTGGCAGCCCTTCTGTCCTGCGTTGGTCTAACCAGACGATTGCTGGGCGTAGCGGGTTTTGTTCATCATCCATATTGATCACTGTTGAACGTTGTGTAGTTAAACCCACGCCAGCAATGGCATTTTTATTGACCCCGTCCAATTTCCAGAGACCCTGGCATGCCTGGCAGACACCATCCCAGAAGACCTGTGGATCCTGTTCTGCCCAACCTGGATTTTTTGAATAATAGGGTTGAATAGGAATGCGATTTTTTGCGATGAGTTTCCCATTCAGGTCAAAGAGGAGCGCTCGGACGCTCTGCGTCCCATTATCAATTGCCAGGATTTGCTCACCTGCCATGTATACCTCCGGCTGACAGCTATAGTGGATTGTGTGGTTCACTTATATCATAATCTAAAACTGTCCCCAAATTGGCCATAAGTTAGAATTACTGTGGTAAGTAATAGTTTTCTCGCCAAATTTCCAGATAGCGTTCAACTTCAGCTGCCCAGGTTTGATCGGACCATCCGAGCGGTGCCTGTATGCGCTTGCGGACCTCGTCCATCAAATCCATACCACCCTTGGGGAAAAGGACACCCAGCCTGACACGTCTTAATAGCAGGTCATCAAGGTGGACAACTGCTTCGTTTTCTGCAGCCCATGCCAGCTCTGCCCATAATTCGGGAATGGGGTTGATTGGTTTTAAATCTTGTGGTTTGGCGTCGGCGAAAAACTGGTTGACGTCATAGCCCAAACGTCCTGCCATCAGTATCCAATCCGGGTTGTTGAGGTCCTGGCGCTCTCGAGGTTTTGGATGGATAAAACAAGCTGTTCGGTGATCAAACTTTAAACTCCCGGGCAGCTTACTCGCGCAATAATTAAGCACATCTGCAGCCATGACACGAAAGATGGTCAATTTTCCGCCGGAAATGGTGACCAGGCCATTTTCACACCATATTTCATGAGCCCTTGATTCCTGGGATGGTGTTGGCGCATTGGTTTGGATCACCGGACGTAATCCGGAAAAAGTTGAGATGATATCCTCTTCGCTGACAGGATGATC
>SLIC01000136.1 GCA_007135845.1 Candidatus Brevefilum sp. | reverse complement strand
TTCCAAAAAGGTATTTTAATCGAATTAATATGGGAAGCGAAAGTCTCTTGCAATCCAAACAGCAGACCTGAAATCCCAAAACTGATACCCAGGATCACTGCGCCAACCCAAAAGCTTGGGCCGCTCATCAATCCAAGACCAAGACACACACCCGAAAGAATCGGTTTCTTGCGGAATACTAAACCAAGTGCAAGCATCAAAAAAACCATTGCCATCATTGGTGATCCGATAATCCTGGAAGGTCCAACCATATCTGGTGAAAACGCCAAAACAATCGATCCAACCACAGCCGGCCATTTCCCAATAACTTTTCTGAACAGGTATGGGATGAAGACTACTAAAGACCCTGAAAAAGCTGGCCAAAATCGCGCTGCAAAATTACTTGCTGAAAAAAGAAAAAAGTTTACGCCTGTCAACCCAACATAAGCGATTTGGTCTCCAAATAAGGTATGCTCTCCTCTGGCAACTGCCAGAGCTTGTAATGCAAATCCTGCTTCAAGATTGGTTAAGGATAAAACGCCTAATCGGATCAAGCGAAAAGATGCCCCGATAACAAATGCCCCCAACAAGAAGAGAAATTGGGTCGTTCTCTGCTTGTTAGCCACGAGTGAGTCAGGATTTTCAGTGGTTGCGCTGTGTTGATTTTCCATAGGGTCTGCTTTTACCGTCTGTGAAATCCTCAACCAGGTGAGAGCATTTCGTTCTCGGTTTAATTTCCTTCCTATCCGTAGATACCATTAATAACATAAACCTCACTCAATATTATACTTGCCCTGAATCAAATGTGCGCCTGTCTGCTTTGGCGCATGATTAATTGGGTGAGATTTATTAGAGTTTAAGACAAGCAAAATTGCTGCTGAAAGATAACAGAGGAAAATAGAACTCAAAAGAAGGGAACACCTAACAAACCACTAATAAACTGAAAAAGCAGGAAATGCTTATTGATGGATGGTCAGTTAAATCTAAAGATAGTTTTTAAGAAGGCCTCAGCACCAATATCAATACTGAGACAATCCCTAAACAATGTCACCCTGATTAACGCACTTCGTAAATGACCGTACTTCCAACACTGAATACAGCGTCCCAAAGTTGACCCTCATAGGTCCGGAACTTTTCCAGACCAGCACCTGCATAAAAGGCATGTTCAAGCTGCCCAACAACGAAATACGACACATCATGCGTTGTTATAAAATTAACTGCAAAATCAATGTCTTCTATGTTGTAGAACAAATTCACATCATTGACTCTTTCCTGAACAACATTACTGCGTAAGATTGCTCTTTGCTGCCGTTGATGCCAGTTCCATCCCACAACCCCTGGCAGTCCTGTGTAGATCGAATAACGAGTGCCCCAACGATACTCAAAGGCTTGCCCTTCAAGAATGACGGGTGAACCGATAATATTATCCTGCATCCATTGAATCGCCAGATAATCTTCTACCAGTTGCATATTCAAGCCCATGTCATAGTAGGTGGCGTAGGCCATGTAAGCCATGCCATCCAGGGTTTGTGGTGCATTGGGTGCCATACGATCGCGGATCTTGTCTGCTGTTCCCAACAGGGTGAACAAAGCCGAACCAACAACCAGCAAAAACAGGAAACCCTGCCAGATTAGAAGCAAGCGCGGCCGCCAATACTTCAGTGATTTAATCAGCCAACCAAAACACACACCGGCAGCCAGTGCAAACATTATCCAGGCTTGTAGATAGAATTTAAAGACCGAATTCATCCGCCCAATGTCACCGGGCAGAAACACCAATTCAACCGCCAATGTCAGCGTTACTGCTGTGCCAATCAAAAATAAGTGAAACCGCCCGCCATCTGTGCGATCTGGTCGGAGCATCAACACCACGATCCATAGTCCGATTGGCAGGACAACCAATCCAACAGGTACACCCATCACTAAGAACAAAACCAGGAGGATCAACAACATGATCAAGACCGCATAGATCCAAGTCAGGTAGGGCTCAATTTTCTTTAATTGGGAGGCGGGGGTTGTTTTCATCCAATGGTAGGTATCCCAGCTCATCCAACTGACGATGATGAAGAGAAATAAGCCCCAATGCGTGAAGTACGAATCGAGTGGTGTGCGAGCTCCCTCCCAAATGTCGATGCGAGTGTATGCCTGTCCAAACCAGTAGGCAAAGGGTTGATACATCAAAAAAGAAAGCATCACCAACATAAAAACACCCACGACAGCGATCCCAACTTTTTCAACCCATTGCTTATTCGGAATATTGAGGTTTAGCCTGGGCTGGTAGTTTTTTATGATGGAATAAAGTAGAACAATGCAAGCTAAAACAAGATAGGTATAAAAATCCCAGGTATTCGTAGGACGTAAGGCTCCAATCACCAGTCCTCCGAACAAGAAACTCAACGTTAAACCCAGCCGTCTGAACTTGCCATTCTTTTCTCCCCAGCGCGCTTTATTTAAAGCCACTGAAAGGCTCCAACCAATAGCCAGCACGGTGATTGGAAAAGCGATTAAATGGGCGTGTAAATCCGCATAGATAAAGGTGAAAAATGGAAATTCTGTGATCGGTTCTCCTGGGATAACCCGACTCGGAAACCAGTACCAATCCCCAGGATAAAACGGCAGCGGTGTTCCCTGTAGAAATTGGATCAAGCCCTGCACTGTCCAACTTATTTGCTGGCCAAATGTAGCTTCATCAATCGGCATGCCATTGGCTGCAATGCGTTGAAAACCTGAATTGATCAGCCTGATGGTTCCCAGGTTGCCTAATACCGCCATGAGGGTTGCTGTAGCGATGCCCACCCAAAAAGCCATTCCAAACAGAGAACCACCATCCCTATCTCCAACCCGCAGAGCGCGTGGTCGTTGAATCCCTTTATAAAGATTCCACCCAATAGAAAATGCACCCAAGATCAGCAGGCTGTACCAGAGCGGCAAAACAAGATTGTAGGCAACCGCAGGGATAATGCCCAACAGTTTGATCGGCAAGCCAACGATCACAAACCCATAGTAGTAATAATTGATAAACCCACCGGCAAACCAGGGATCAAAAGGTGGGAAAACGGTACTCTTAATGACCGCATTCAGATATGAAAAGTCCATCGGCTTTTCACCCCCTTTAAACGGGTGCCAGAGATCCGGGTTTCCAATTCGAATCCACATAAACAGCAGAAAAGCAAGTAAACCCAATCCTTCAATTACTAGGTAATAACGCCAGTTTGAACGCAGTTCATCCCAAATTAACTTACGCTGGATAATGGCCAAAATCCCACACAACAGGATCATCCCTAACAGGACAAAGAGGATCAAGCTTCGGGTCACGTGAACGCCAAAGGAACCTAAAATCCACACAAAAAAAGCCAGCAATAAGAAACCTGCAAGTTTAGCAAAGGGATATCCCCTATCAGCCAGGCCTGGGAGTGCTAACCGCACCAAAGGGTATGCTATCAGACCCAAAAATAATGCAAACAAATAAAAAACCATCACTGCCAAGGGCTGAGAGGTGTTGACTGGGCTGTTTCGGTTAAACAACTCTGACCAGGTACCACCTTGCCGTTGTGTTTCTAACAAGTCTTCCGGGAGCATTAAGTTCGCGCGCGGATCGTCAGCCTGTTCAGGGTCTGGACCCTGGTAACTGGCTGCTTCACCCGGTGTGAAATACACCACTTTGCTCAAATCCACTGATCGCAGCAGTGTCCGCATAGCAACAGGATCATAATCGCTTGTTTTTCTGAAAATCAGCACCTTCGGATGATCATAGACTGTGAAAGCCTCTTCAGCAAATTGTGTATTGAATTCGATTGGTCCCAGGTTGGGATAGGAATGGAAGGTTGCCGCCAGTTCAAACCCCAGATCACCCTGGAACATCCCTGGCTCTGCCACCCGATAACACCAAACGACATCCTCTTCCGGGGGACACCCTAATAAATGGCGATAATAGAAAGTTGTTAATAAATATCTCTCAGGAACACGGGTTGTTGTTCCCCATTGTCGGCTCGAAGACATAAAAATGTAGTCAGCCAGATCAAGATTTTTCTCAAACCTTTCCAGTTTGTTTTGATCATCTGGCCAATACATTTCAAAATTCAAATCAGCCCGGTAGATGCCCCCAGCTTCGCTAAAGGGACTGAAACCATCAACAGGATAAGGGATGGCATCATCCCAACTGCTTTCAAGCACAGGGGCAGGTGCCTGGAGAACCAATTGTGCGCCTGGTGTGCTGGTCCGCAGAGACAATAACAGGTTCTGGTCCGCCTGAACTTCAAGCGGGTCTGACAGTTCAAATACAGCAGACTCGCCTCTAACATCATCGCCCGGAGCAAATCTACCCCTGATCGTGCTTGTTTGTGAGATGCCCTCATGATCAGACAGCTGTAATTCAAGTGTCAAGTGTTTTTCTGTGTCCAATCCGGCCTGGTCTACCAGGAATGGCAGCCTGACCGCTCGGAGCTTGCCGCTTTGAAGAATCCTAACATTCATGTTATACGGCTGATCAAGCCGAATGCTATTTTGGATACGTGGTAAGTGACCGCTGAAAGCCATGCCTTCATCACTCAGGAATGACAATGAAGGCGAACCGTGTAACATCAATGATTGATTAAACTGGTGTACGTCAAGCCGTAAAAAATACAATTCACCCTTGTTGACACGAAGTGGTGTGTCGAGGATGAATTCATACCCAGCACCCCGCCAGTCATGTTCAACGGGTGAAAAGGCACTCTCAACCCATGCCGCTGCCAGAACATGCTCAGGGTCATTCGACGAAAAAATGGTTAATGAGACTTCCGTCATCGCCCCCGTTTGTGACTGATCCAAAATATGTGGGAAGGTGACCTCCGTAACAATACCATGCTCTTCGCCAAGGAAAGGTTGGATAAAGGGTTGATCCCATCGCAAAGTGTCACCTGCGCTGAAGGGTAATGGTTGTTGAAATTCACCATTCGGTGTATCCAATTGCAGTGTCAATGCACCCGGTATATTTTGGTAGATCCACCGGCTGGCAGCGATCCGTGAATGTGGACGGGTGTAAATACGCGTAAAGGCAAAAGCCCATGCTGCGGTAGTCAACACCACCACGATCGTCAGCAAGACGCCAACGATGCGGATTGATTTGGATGAAACTTCTACCCGGGCTAATTTAATCTGGCGTCGTGCTGACCATAATTTAACCGCGCCCCAACCAGCAATCAATGTCAGCAGCGGGTAGATGACCATCTGGTAACGCATGGAGCTGACCCAGGCAAAGGACTGCCAGAGAAAGTGAGCACCTGTGAAAGCCCATAAGGGTAAATGACGTCGCCATTCTATCTTCTTAAAAATCTGCACACCCATGCCAATAAAGGACAACCAGGTCAGCAGACCCAAAGGCCAACCCAATCCCCAGGCAACCATGTTCTCCCAAGAAAAGGTGATCGGTCGGCGAGCCCACTGCAAGGCGGGTGGAAAATCTACAGCGCCTGAAGCCTGGGCACGTAAGCTTTGCAATCCATTCCACCAATTTTCATTGATGCCCATGTTAAAAAACCCGGGTCCGTTAAAAGCGTAAGGCTGAGCAATTCGAAAAACCAAAAAACTCAGCAATCCCCCAACAATTAAGTTTCTAAAGATTCGTAAAACTGACTCACGACGCTGGTCCTTTTCCATCCCCAGATAACGCATCCATTCCACAAGTGGAAGGATAGCTGCAATTACTACGGCATTGATCTTAGAGGCTGTTGCCGCACCTAAAGCAACCCCAAACAAGATATATGGCAAAAGGTCATTGAACACCTGTTTCCACTTTGCATACTGATTGTTTTGTTCGGCTTCATCACCAGGGACAATATCAGCGTCGGTATTGAGCTGGTTTTCTGTCTGATCAGTGTTAACAGAGCCTGGTGCGGTAGAACGAGTCAACGCCAACACAGCTGCATAAACCGCCAGGAGACCAAATGTGTTGGTAAAGGTGTCCACTGTCGCAAAATGAGATAGCTGAATTGGCAGCACAGCCAGGGCATAAAAAATCGCCCCCATCAGCCCCGTCCACCTGTTATACAAACGTCGCCCAATTGCAAACACCAGCAGGATGGTGACCGTATCAAAAATCGCAGAAAGATGCCTGCCAACAATTGCGATGGA
>SLIC01000254.1 GCA_007135845.1 Candidatus Brevefilum sp. | reverse complement strand
GAACCCTCTTTCATTGTTCTTAAAATAAAACATCCCTGCTTTCAGAGGTGGATTGTAAGCCCCTTCCGCTTCGCTTCGCTCCGTCTCACTTCGTTACGGGAGTTTTCAAGGGTTCCACTACGTTTCAGGGCGAGCGGATTTGCCTGTCCTGAAGCGCCAGCGAAGGAAACCGCTGGCCTCGCGAGGCACCCTGAGTGCAACGAAGGGCTCGCGCAGCGTCCTGAACAAAGTGAAGGATATGCGCAGCACTCTGAGCGAAGCAAAGAGCACGTCCCGAACCCTCTTTCACCGCACTTAAAAATAAAACTCCCCTTTTGGGAGAGTTTTCTGTCGGGGCGAGCGGATTTGAACCGCTGGCCTCACGGACCCGAACCGTGCGCTCTATCCGGGCTGAGCTACGCCCCGCAAGTCAAAATTATACCATTCTCCCTAGGTTTTACAATGGGAGATTTTTTCTCCCAAATGGATTTACTTATCAACACCATTGCTGGGATGCTGCCAATCCTGATCGGTACAACGCCCATCCCACTGGCTTTAAACCTTATTGGGCTTTAACAGGAGATGGTGACATCTGGTTAATCAACGTGAACACATTTTCCGTGATACGTATGATGAAGATGTTTCACCCTGAATGCGCAGTATGGTTTCATAGAGGCGGTTCTGGGGCATGACACCATGGTTAACAAATTTTGGTTCGCCATTTTGATCCAGTATGTAAAGCGTGGGCACACTCATGATCCCCCATGCTTTGGATATCCCGGTATGCTGTGTAACATCCAGTTCAATCACCTGGATATCAATTTCCGGCATCTGTTTCAGGGCGTTCAGCGTTGGCAGCAGTACTGTCTTACATACGGAACAATCCGGTGAACTGAAAACAACTGCCGCTGTTTTGCCGTACATAAACCCAGGCGGCACAACTGCATCGCTGGCGGCCTTTCTTAATTGCAGGTATTGAACTAGGCGGTAAAGGGCATAGCCCACCAGGAAAATGCCAACGGATATTATTAAACGAGTGACCCAGTTAGTGATCATCATCCGAATTATTTGGGCTTCATGCCCGGAAACGTACCGGGCAGCGGTGATTTACTAAAACCGGGGATATTGAGTTTATAAAACCAATAATAAAAGGCACAGCCAACACAAAAGCCCACGGCCACATTAAGAACTGCCAGGGCCACCACCAACCAAACCAAAATCCATCCAATCGTTGAAAAGGACAAAAAAAGCAAAATCGAGGCAGCCACCAAAACGCTGGCACCAAACCCCTGGGCAAACCGATGCGGCTCTGGATTGTCGGCAATAATTTCCGGTTTAACCAATCCAGTTGGCAGCAGAATCCACTTGTATATGGGGAAAAAACCTGGCCGACCGAGGATCGTTCCTGCTAACATCACCAACGCAACAAAGGCGGCAACAAATGGCGAGTCGAAAATAAAAGCAAGAACCAGGAAAAGAACAATCAAACCCTGGTTGGATTTTAAACTGGCGTGGTCAACGGATGGTGGTTTTTTCGTCATAATTTTCCTCATTTGTTGAATAATCTTCTAATAATGGCACTTTAGGTGTGATCACCGTATCCTCATTGCTGCGAAAAGGCGTTTGTCGATATCGTTGATTTTGCATTTACAACCATTCTAGTTGATAATTTTTGATCTGGTTTTTCCATCGATCCTCATTCCGTAAATCTTACAAAAAAATGGCTTCCGGTTATCGTTCAGGAAGCCATCGATCACTCAGCATGTTTGTTTGCGCTTGCCGGTGAATGCTGTGTAATGCTTTATCCCGGCAAGATCGCAGGATCATGCTGGAGAGTGGTGGCTCCCCGACTTTTACACATAAACAAGCACAAACACCTAAAATAAAAGCCCATTATCTTCTTAGTTCATTATCTTATATTTAAGACCAAATTTATCATCATTATTGTGCATCAAGGGCTATTTGTCAAGAGCGGCATTGTTTTGTAAAAGGTCCAGCATGGGCTAATTCTGAAAATCCAACCAGCAAACCACGTAAATGACTATCGTCTCTGGTATCTGGGTACTGTGATTCCATCCAGAATGGCAAGCACACTTTCAGCCATTTTATGACCATCATATACCACCGGCTGATCGCGCGCTTCAATCGAAAGGTTTCGGTAAAAAGCCGTAAGCTTCTCCAGCGGTGTCACCAAAATGCCATTGGCACGACCTGTTCCTCCCTGTTGTGCATCTGCAATTGCCATTTTTTCCAGGTCCATATCAGATTTGCTTTCATCATTTTTGATCATTACATCCCTTAAGTATGGATCGGTGAGGATGGCCTCATACACCCGGTAGAGCCTGACGGTGGCGTAACCTTTGGCGCGCGGATTTTCGCTCGCCTTGGGTAGGTCTTCCACCACGATACCCGTTGCCCTGCTGCTGTAGCTGGAGGGCGATAATTGGACATGCAGGGCATCGGCAATCTCTTCGGATAATTCCCGTCCCGGATCTGTATCAATAAAAATATCATATCCATGTTCAAACTGCTTGATGTAATATTCTCGCAGGGCGTACCAGCATTCCGGCTGGATAAACAAACGGAAATCCCTTTCAGACCGTGAGCGTTCGCTGTCAAAGTGAAAATCGCCTACCAGGTCACGCAAAACCTGCAGATCTAAAATACGGACCCCGCCGCCAAAGGGTTGCGCTATGACCTCAACAACATTTCCCTCTCCGGTCTTAAACAGTGTGGTTTTTCTTTCTAAAGCCAGAGTCCAGGTCCCATCCAAGGGATCTCGGAACAAAAGCCGGATTAAAACCGCAACACTCACTCGCAAACTGAGCGATTTGGTTGGACCGATATCGACTTCGGAAAAACTATTCTGGTGCATTGACAGAAAAGTCAATTGCTTGCTCAATCGTCAGCGCTTCTCCCGCCTGCCATGCTGAATCGAAATCCTCCTGGCCAAGTGCTGAATGGATAAAGTCGCGGTTTCGTTCCACCTCAACCCGATCAGCGGGCCACCAGGCACCACCCGTTGACAGCAGCAGCGATTCCGCTGCTGCCAGCAACGTGGCACCCCAGCGAGGATGCCCCTCCCTGGCTTTAACGCCGGCAAGTCCTGCCAGGCATTCAGCAATACCGCGCCGGTTCCCCAGCTGCCGAAACAGCCTCAGACCCTCCCGGAACTGGGACTCTGCCAGCTCAAGATCCCCTTCGTGCTGGGCAATATAGCCCAGGCTGTGCACAAAGCGCGCCATATCGCCCCGATCGCCAGTGTTGTTGAGCAGTGATTGGCACTCCTCGTAATAAGTGCGCGCCCGGTCATATTGTCTCTGCACCCGTGCCACCTCCCCCAGGTTGTTGAGCACAAAGCTCAATATCCAGGGCTCATTGAGCTGCCGGGCGATTAATTGTGCTTCTTCCAGTATGCTGTGCGCCTTATCAGGCTCCCCAAGCCCCAGTTCCACATTCCCAAGATGAACCAGCGCAATAGCCACAAAATAATTAAACCCCATCTCTTTTAATAACTCTTGGGCTTTCACCAACAGCGGCTGGGCATCCACATCACGCCCCATATTGATCCATGCCACCGCCTTCGAAATCAATCCCTGGGCAATCCATTCTGATTTTTCAGTCCGATACAGCAGCTCAAGACTTTCTTCCAACTGTGCCAGGCCTTTATCCTGTTCGCCCTTCCAGACTGCCAAAAGGCCGTAATTTTGCTGCGCCAGAGCTCGCAGTGGGGATGGTTGTTGAAGTTGGGGCGATGCCAAAAACCGCTCGGCCCATGTCAGACCCTCGATGAAATAACCCCGCCGGTACCAGAACCAGGTCAGATCAAACACCATTTTTATACCGAGTTCAAGGTCTCCAGATGAACTGAGACACCAATTCAGTGCAGCACGCAGATTAGAAAGCTCAGTTTCAAGCCAATCCAGCCAGTATAAAGCCTTTTCAGAAAAAAGCTCGAACCCAATCCGATTGACAATAATCTCCCCAAAATAGCGGGCATGACGTTCACGGTAGGTTTCAAGCGCTGAATTCTCCGTTAGCTGTTCCAAGGCATAAGCCCGAATGGTTTCGAGCATGGTAAAACGCACTTCGCCCGCTGCGGTCACCTCCTGCCTGATGAGGCTGTTATCGACCAGGGAGGTCAGGCCATCCAATACATCCACATCGCCGTCTGGATCACAGACAGCTTCGACAGCCTCCAGGGAGAAACCACCGGCAAACACACTCAGTCGCGTAAAAAGGGTCTGCTCCTCGTGACCTAACAGGTCATAACTCCACTTGAGGGTCGTACGCAATGCCTGGTGACGGGTCGGCAGGTCACGCGCACCGCCGGCCAGCAATTTTAAGCTGTTGTCGAGCCGTGAAAGGATCGCCTGGGGTGTCAGGATTTTGATCCGGGCAGCAGCCAGCTCAATTGCCAGGGGCAGTCCGTCCAGCTGATGGCATATTTCTGCGATCACGCCGGCATCCTCATTTGTTGCAGCAAAGCTGGGTTTTACTGCCTGGGCGCGTTCAACAAAAAGTTGAACGGCTTCGGTTTCCAGCAGATCATCTTCAATCGCTTCTCCCTTCGTTGAAGGTAAACTTAACGGCGGCACCGAGAACAGGTGCTCTCCCTGTAAATTAAGAGCAATCCGGCTGCTGACGATTATTTTAACAAGGGGTGCCGCTGCCAGTAAATCCGCCACAATCTCCGCCGCAGAAACCAGCTGTTCAAAATTATCCAGAACCAGCAACAACGCCTTCTCACACAAATTGTCTTTCACGCTTTCCAGCAGTGGACGACCGCCCTGCCGTACATTCAGCTGCTGCGCCACCCGCGCGATGAATTGATCGGCATCTGTATCATCCGCCAGGGGTACAAACACAACACCGTCTGGAAATTGATCGAGCATCTCTTCTGCAACTTGGATGATCAACCGCGTCTTGCCAGTGCCGCCTGGACCTATCAACGTGACCAGGCGCACCTTTTCTTCTTCCAGCAGGGCTTTGATGGACTCGATTTGTTCGGATCGGCCAATAAACCGGGTGGGCTGCTGCGGCAGGTTATTGCGGGGTTGGCCTGTGCCTGTGCCACCATCGTCTGTCGGTGAAGATTGATCCTTATCATACAGAAAAGCAACATCCCTGGGTTGAGGTAAGTGAAAGGTCAGGTTAAAGCGTTTCAGGTTGACTGCTGAATAGATCAATCCAGCCAGGTGCTGCTCATCGGGCAACCCGGCTTTATGGGTGTAACTGAGACCCGCCGCAGCGCCAGCCAGCCAGTATTGTCCCCACAGGTCATCATGCAGGCTGGGGTGGTTGTCTTCAATCCAGGCAGCAAATGCATTTCTTGCCGCGGTAATAACAGCACCAACGCCAGAAAATTCCACCGGTACCTTTTGGAGATCAAAGAATACCTCCTCGGCTGTAAGTTTGAGGAAATCAACCATCTTTGCAAAAGACACCTGCGACAACATCTGCATCAGGTAAGACATTTCAAGATAGCGCTGATCATACAACAGCGGCATATCCTCTTTAAACAACGCAAAATCGATTAGAAAATACCCTTGGATCGCTTTATCATCATCTGAGAACTTAACCAGGATATTGTTAATGTTTAAATCCCCATGAATGAAGCCTGCTGCGAGATCTATCGGGCGAACCTGCCCCCATGTTTCAGCCACCCGGGCAAAGCGTAATGGGTTGGGGAAAACATCCCCGTTGATCAATACCCCGCCTACATCCGGGTTAACGCTGCAAGTTTGCTGTAAGAATGTTTCTATTGGCCGTCCTGCATCCAGACGGAAGCCAAGCCATTTGTTTAAGACCTGTTGAGGATGCTGAGCTTGCAGAAAGGTCTTGTCCCGGTTCCACTTTGAGAGCAAAACGGTGTTGGTTAATTCAAAGATTGAGATGAGCTGCCGCGGCTGTTCAAATTTCGACAGCGGGCGATATTCCAGCAAGGACTGCCCGGCGATCCGATAGAAGATCGCCACAGCCTCTTCATTTTCGACGCGGTCGAAAACCAGTTCCGGGATATGCTCCCGGGAAAAGCTCTCTGGTGATTTGCTCAGCACGTTATTGTGACGCGTGATCTCATCCGACTTTGGTGATTTCCCTTTTCGATCCAGTTTGAGCACGCAGTG
>SLIC01000002.1 GCA_007135845.1 Candidatus Brevefilum sp. | reverse complement strand
TTTTATACTGCAGAAGAATATCACCAGGATTACCTGGACAAAAACCCGTTTGGTTACTGTCATATTTCCAGAGCTGAGATGAAAACTGTCAGTGAAATGATCGTCGATCCGGGCTTGTACCCAAAACCTTCGGAAGCTCAGATCCGTGAAAGGTTGACCGATTTGCAATACCGAGTGACACAGGATGACGACACGGAAAGGGCGTTTGACAACCCTTATTGGGATAATCATGAAAAAGGCATCTACGTTGATGTGGTCACTGGTGAACCCTTGTTTTCTTCAGAGGATAAATTTGACAGCGGTACCGGTCGGCCAAGCTTTACTCAGCCTATCGATGAGAACACGGTCAGGCTGACTGCGGATCGATGGGTTGGTATAAATGGCATTGAAGTGCGCAGCCGAGCAGGCAACTCACATCTTGGGCATGTCTTTTATCGTGAATCCACATCGCCCAATGGTACCCGTTACTGCATCAACAGTGCTGCCTTACGCTTTATTCCACTGCAGGAAATGGAAGCGGAAGGCTACGGCTACCTCCTCTCGTCTGTGCAGCCGTAAACGGGACCGGTGTACCTGACCTGTTTCTGTCAATTGAGTTGATGGTTTATTAGCGTTATCGACAGCGATATTTGGTCGAAAACTTTTCCCCTGTAAAAAACATCCGCTTCTCTTATGGAGAATAACGGATTTTTCTGCGTGTGGTACATTGCTGGTCTATCCTGGGTTTGAGGCTGCACTACGCCGAACAAATCCAGCCAGGCTAGTTTTTTGATTGATGTTTTTATATACCCATAATCATCCCTTGTTTTCAATGAGGGATTTTGCCTGTTTTTGTATTTTCCGAACAGCCTCGACAATATCTGCGGTATCTGCCTGGGCACCCAACAATGCCCTCTGTTCCAACCAGACCGTGTTTTCAAAGGCAAAGATTGTCACCGGGAAATCTGCATCCTGATAATCCGGATATTCTGCGGCATGTTCAGGAAGCAGGCGCTTGCGATATTCGCCTGATGTGAACAGTGCCAGAGCATGCAGTGGCGGATAACTGGCCTGGGTTGGGATACCCTCCGCTTCAAAGGCTTCGATAAACTGCAAAGTCGACAGCCCTGAGAAGCTGGCAGGGTCGTAGGTGAAAATGTAACCATAATGGCCGTGGCGAATGCAGGTGGGGTCATACGCCTGGGGTGTGATGCCTTCGATTTGTACCAGTTGCTCGTTCAAATAGACTGCATTGGCGCTGCGGGTGTTCGCCTGCGGTTCAAAGCGTTTGAGCTGCTGGCTGAGAATGGCTCCCTGCCATTCGCTAAGGCGATAATTTCCCCCGTTAACAAAATGGGCATAAAACCATGCTCCTGGCATGCGTCCACAGTCGTGGACGGCGCGCATCTGGACTTCCAGCTCATCATCGTTGGTGAGGATGATGCCACCTTCGCCAGCCGTGATCAATTTGCTTTGCTGGAAGCTGAAAGCACCAGCCTGTCCGAAGGTGCCCACTTTCCTGCCATCACGTTCTGCCCCATGGGCATGGGCACAGTCCTCCAGCAGGTAGAGGTTGTACCGCTCGGCAATGGTTTTGAGTGCACCCATATCCGCCGGGTATCCGGCGATATGAACAGCCATAATGGCCCTGGTGCGCGGCGTGATGGCCGCTTCCACCCTGGCGGGGTCAATATTGTAGGTGGCTGGGTCGATGTCCACCAGGACGGGCAGCGCGCCGTGGAGCAGCACGGCGCTGGCGGTGGCCACGAAGGTGTAATCAGGGATAATGACCTCATCCCCCAGGCCAATCCCCAGGCCGGCCAGGGCTATTTCAATGGCAGCCGTGCCGTTGGTGCAGGCGATGCCGTGTTTGGCTTGGTGGTAGGCAGCAAAGGCCTCTTCGAAAGCCTTGGTGCGGGTACCGGGCGTACGCCACCAGATCTCGCTTTCGAGGACATCAAGCAATGCCTGCCGTTCATTGTGATCGTACTGCGGCCACTTAGGGAAATCATGCCTTCGGATGGGTTCGCCGCCCAGGACGGCCAGTTTTTCCATGTTCACCTCATTGGTAAGTGTTGATTGTTGACTAACAACCCAATTATAAAGGTGAAAATTAAAAAGGTGCCAGCAAATCGTTGAAAGGTGAATCATTCAGTGATGAAGCGCGTGAAACCGCCCTCGTTCAGCAGGGATTGATTGCTGGAGGTGGATTTTGTTTTTTCGAGAAAACGATCTGCCAGGTGAAGCTTTATTGTAATTAATGATGTGATTTGTGATGATCTATGAGGGCTCGGCGATTATCTTATAGATCTCATCGCCCTTTCTGACCGGTTGGTTGACCTGGAGCGCTACTTCCTGGTTGGGTCCACCAGAGGGTACTTTGTTATGTTCTATCTCCATCGATGTAACATCTTGAATGAAGTCAGTGGTGTGTCCAAGGATATGGATCTGATCGCCCATGTGTAATGTGTCAGTAAGTGAGAGAACAGCGACGCCTATGCGATTATAAAAGTGCGTAATGTGACCAATTGGGGTTTCCATCATGGCACCTCCTAGTAATACAATATCACATTCCGCGTGGTTTTTCTACTTTTCCAAATGGAATGCTAAGAAATGCTGAGATGATGTGGTATTGTATTTGATCGCCCAAACAAGCTTGAGTGTGATCGGAGCGCCTCTATTGAACGCCTGGATCAGGAGAAGCGAGCCAGCTCCCTCCCAGATGTGGTAAGGGTGACACTGTAAGGATTGCGATCTCACCGACCAGGAGACCGGTTAAATCGGAAGACAATGCACCAGACGGGATGGCTCATGTCCAGGGATTGTGCCTGGTCAATGGTGGGTTGGCGGGGAAACTATATGCTTAATTCATTTTTTGAGGGAGTGTAATTAATCATATGGATCGCCAATCCACCCTACAGCTGCCCATACTGTATTTTCGGTTATGACCCAGTTACTTATCCTTGATAGTGTTAACCTGATACTCATCGTTAAATTATCGATGAATGGAAGGGCGATTATTAATGTAAACTCTGAAACCAAGGGTTTTTTCGAGGCCCGAAATGCCGTTGGTTTATTTCCGGTTGTGATGGATCAATCACAAAAAGGCAGGGTTTGTAAATAAAAAGGGGCTGCCGCACTGGCAGCCCCATGAGTTTCTTTATGGCGTGTATCAATCGACCTTATCAAGTGGAATGCCGAGGGCTTCAGCCACACCCTTGCCGTAAGCCGGGTCTGCTTGAAGGCAGTTCTTAATATGGCGGATCTTGATGAATTCTGGTGCATCACCCATGTTGCGGGCGGTGTTCTCAAAGAGAACCTGCTGTTGAGCCTCGTCCATTAATTGGAACAGCTTACCGGGCTGAGTGTAATAGTCATCATCGTCAACACGGAAATCCCAATTGTCGGCGGCACCGTGCAGCTCGAGAGGGGGCTCTTTATATTCGGGTTGGGCTTCCCACTCACCGTAGCTGTTGGGCGTGTAGGCGAGGGTTGAACCCGCATTACCGTCAACGCGCATCTGCCCATCACGATGGGAGGGATGAGCGGGGGCATTTTTCGGGCTGTTGACCGGGATCTGGTGATGGTTGACACCCAGGCGATAGCGCTGGGCATCACCGTAGGAGAACAAGCGTCCATGGAGCATCTTATCGGGTGAGAAACCGATGCCAGGAACGATGGCGGCCGGGTTGAAGGCTGCCTGCTCGACATCCTGGAAGTAGTTCTCGGGGTTGCGGTTGAGCTCGAGTACACCGACTTCAATTAATGGGAATTCACTCTTAAACCAAACCTTGGTCAGATCAAAGGGGTTGAAGGGCATGGCTTTGGCCTGCTCCTGGGTCATGACCTGGATTTTCATCGTCCAGCGGGGAAAATCACCCTTCTCGATACTGTCGAACAAGTCACGCTGGTGGCTTTCACGATCTGTCGCGATGATGGCTTCAGCCTCTGCATCGGTCAGGTTTTTGATGCCTTGTTCGGTTTTGAGGTGGAACTTGACCCACACACGCTCGTTGTCGGCGTTGATCATGCTGAAGGTGTGGCTGCCGTAGCCATTCATGTGGCGGTAGGATACTGGAATGCCGCGATCGCTCATGGTGATAGTTACTTGATGGAGCGCCTCTGGCAGGCTGGTCCAAAAATCCCAGTTGTTTTTCGCTGAACGCAGGTTGGTTTCTGGGTCGCGTTTGACAGCGCGGTTCAAATCCGGGAATTTGTGGGGATCTCGCAGGAAGAAGACCGGGGTATTGTTACCTACCAGGTCCCAATTGCCTTCTTCAGTGTAGAACTTGACAGCAAATCCACGGATATCACGCTCTGCATCGGCTGCGCCCCGTTCACCGGCGACAGTGGAGAAGCGCACAAAACACTCTGTTTCCTTGCCGACCTCGGAAAAGATCGCAGCACGGGTATATTGGGTGATATCATTGGTGACGGTAAAGGTGCCAAATGCACCGGAGCCCTTTGCGTGCATACGCCGTTCTGGGATTACCTCACGGTCGAAGTGCGCCAGTTTTTCAAGGTACCATACGTCCTGGAGCAGCATGGGTCCGCGGGGTCCGGCAGTCATGGCATTATCATTTTCTGGGACAGGTGCCCCAGCAGCGGTGGTTAGTTTCTTTTTTTCGTCCATTATTCTCCTTTAATTTAAGGGTTGGGTTTGACAACCAGGGCAAAGCCCTGAAAAATACACATCTTTTTTATTGATCCGAAACGACTGTAAACCTTCTACCGCAAGCTGATCGAAGTTGATATCGAAATTAAATATTTTCCCGCAAGATTGGCATTTAAAATGCCCGTGATCTTCAAGCATGATATCGTAGTGTTGGGCATCGATATCAATATCAATTTCTCGTACCAACCCTGCCTCGATAAAAGTGTGTAGCGTATTATAAATGGTGGCTTTTGAGAGAGAGGGGATTTCGGCTGAAAGGGCGGTGAAGATCTCTTCTACGGTGGGATGGGTGTGAACCTCCGACAGATAAGCCAGGATTTTAAGGCGGTGGTATGAGAGGCGGATTCCTTTATGGGTGAGTTGGTCGGTTAGTTGTGTGATCAGGTCAGACATCAGAATTTTAGAATCATTATAAATTTGGATTGATTATTATCCAATCATAATTTAAGTTGTACAGGCTGTCAAGGACGAATAAGACATTCGGAGTGTGATAATTCTAGTTCCACGGGAGTCAATAATCGGTGACTGTTGAGATATGGGTGCTGGGTCACGGGTTTTGGTCTGTGGTTCCTACTTACATCGTCGTTAAGTTGTGGAACGGCTCTATCTTTAGAAGATGTAAGCTATGATAAGCGGCCTAATAACAAAAACCCAAGAAGCAATATGGTAAGATGAAAATGTACAGGCGTTTCATTAATTAGATGGAAGGAGCGGGTAAAAATGCGTAAATGGTGGAAGATATTACACTGGTTCATTATTATTAATTTCGTGTTGGGAATTGGTTATGGTTTCTTCATGGTCTTCTTTGTTGTTGGCGGAGGTCGCTACCCTTTGTGGATGCGAGCGGTTGACATACCAGTTGAAGTGATCCTTAAACGGCGGCTGTATGCGATTGAAGCGTGGGTTGCCACTGCTGGCCTGGCTGTGTACCTGGCATTAACTGAGTTGGTGCCAAGGATATTGATGGATAAGGGGATCATAATTGAGAAGAAGGGGGAATGAGCAGGGGATGTGCCTCAGCAAAGAGAGCTTTGACATTCTAGATCGAAGAGAGTAATCTCACAAGAGAATGGGATAATGATTATAAAAAGGAGATGCATATGGATGGACAGGAACTGATCAGCCGTTATCAATCTGGTGAACGGGACTTCGAGGGAGTTGACCTGAGCACCGCCGACTTGAATGGTGCCATTCTCCGGGGCATCAACCTGGCCAGGGCTAACTTAGCGTCTGCCAACCTTTCCTGGGCTGATCTGAGAGATTCCATCCTGACCAAGGCCCAACTGACGCGAGCCGACCTGAGCTACGCTAACCTGAGCCGGGCAGATTTACAGGACGCAAATCTCTCTAGGTCGAATCTTTTCAAAGTTAATTTCTATGCAGCCGACCTGACTGGTGCCAACCTCGAAGGGACTGAAATGGGATGGGCGAACCGTCATCAAACGATCATGCCAGACGGTGTGGTTTTTGGTGAAACAAAGAAGCCGGATTAAAGCC
>SLIC01000047.1 GCA_007135845.1 Candidatus Brevefilum sp. | reverse complement strand
GCATCTACTTTTTAGGTGAGACAGGTTGGGTATCGACCCCCATTCTGAACGATAACTTTCTTCGCTATATCCCCTGGATTACGGCGTTTATCGTTTTCGAGATAGCTATCAATCTCTATTTGAATCGCAAAGCCTATTGGGACATGCCCGCATCAATCGCCATGGTGATCAACAATTTGTTCAAAATTGGTGTACTGGTGGCCATCATTGTCGGACCAACAATAATCACCATTGATCCATCTATCATGCAAGCACTAAATCTTGAATCGAATGTAACGGCACAAACCCTCAATCAGCAGGTCAATACAATTTTTAACGTTATCCTGGGGTTGGCCAACCTTGGAATTGCCATTGATACAATTACGCACTTGATGCACATCTTTTCCTTGAGACGCCAACCTGGTTATCACATCAAAGCTGGCTAACAAAGAACAAACATCACCATGGTGCTGCCTGCAGTGCAGCCCCAAGCCTGTTAATACAGCTTTTATGAATCAATATCTCTAAAAGAAAGATTCAAACATTAAAATGCAATAAAATTTTCAGAATAATCGTTTATAATGGGGGCAGGCTTATCGATCAACCAAATTAGAAAGGAATAAACGATGGGACATTTCTCCGACGACGACAATGATGAATTTATGAACGCCTCAGCAGAGGAATGGAGTAAACCCTCCACACCTGAAGAACGCCCACCTGCCCAACCAGAACCAACAGATCGTTGGGGTTCCCCCATTTCTGATCGGGGCACGAGCAGTG
This sequence comes from Candidatus Brevefilum sp., assembly GCA_007135845.1. The sequence continues at coordinate 5,541 of SLIC01000047.1, read as the reverse complement.
ACCCATCCCGGTGGGATTCTGAACCCACACCAGCATCCCCACTAGGAACCGGTAAAAAAGGCGGTTCAAAGTGGTGGATCATCGTGCTCGTGATCCTTGCCGTGCTGTGCCTGTGTGCATGTATCGTCTTATTTGGTTTGCCAATCCTGGGGTTCACCCTGGTTCCGACGGACTTCATGTTCTAACACACACTGTGCCTTAGATACTTGACTGTTTTAACATCATATTATTAACGGCTCAGTTTTTTACATCACGCCATCTCTGATCCAGAAGCCAATCCTGGACATCCAGAAACCCATTTTCCTGATCGGAAGGTGAGCGAACATAGCGACCGTCAGGCATCATCCGCCATGCCTTGATATCGTCACGCAGGTAAACATCAAGCACATTATCGCGCAGGTGACGGATTAAGTCTGGATCCTCAACCGGGAACAGCACTTCAACACGTTGATCCAGGTTGCGCGGCATCAAATCAGCACTCCCCATATAAATGATCTCGCTTCCATGATTATGGAAGTAATAAATGCGGCTGTGTTCCAGGAACCGCCCGACAACACTGATCACACGAATGCTGTCACTCAGTCCCGGTACACCAGGGCGTAAGCTGCAAATTCCCCGCACGATCAGGTCAACCTTTACCCCTGCCTGGGCCGCCTTGTATAACAACCGGATCATCCCGGCATCCACCAAGGCATTCATTTTCAGTATGATCCTGCCATCGCCATGCTTTTTTTGATGCTTGATCTCCTGGTGGATCATTTGTTCAAACAACTCCCGCAAGAAGAATGGTGCCACCATCATTTTTCGATAGTCCTGTTTAGCCGAATACCCTGTCAGGTAATTAAACAAATCTGTGGCATCAGCCCCAAGCGCATCATCACAGGTGAACATCCCAATATCTTCATAGAGGAGTGCCGTTGTGTGATTGTAATTACCCGTTGCCAGATGCACATAACGCCGGATTTGTTCCCGTTCTTTTCGCACCACCAGCGTGACCTTTGAATGTGTCTTTAATCCCATCAAACCATAGGTCACATGCACACCTTCTTGCTCAAGCATCTTGGCCCATTCGATATTGCTTTCCTCTTCAAACCGCGCCTTAAGTTCAACCAGCACAGCCACCTGTTTTCCGTAATCCCGCCGGGCTCGCAATAATGCCCGGACCACTGGTGAATTACTCCCCACCCGGTAGAGAGTCTGTTTAATTGCCAACACATTGGGATCAATTGACGCATGCTGGATAAAGTCCACAACTGGCTCGAAAGAGTCATAGGGGTGATGAAGCAAAATGTCTTTCCGCTTAATCGCATCAAAAAAAGCATCTGGCTTGGCATCATTATCCAGCTTTAACACATCAGGCACAGCCGGTAAGAAAGTTTTGTACTTCAGGTCCGGGCGATCCAACTGGTATAACTGCATTAATTGCCGCAAAATAATCGGATGCTCATAGGTATAGATAAATTGTGGATCAACCTTTAAATTGTCCACCAATATTTTCAAGATATGATCTGGCATTTCTGCACCCACCAACAATTGCACAACAGCACCAAATCTTCGCCGACGAACGCTTTCTTCCATCACCTCCAGGAGGTCCATTACTTCCAAACCCTGCAGCTCGATTTCAGCATTGCGGACCACGTAAAAAGGATGCGCTTCAATCACCTTGAGTCCCTGGAATAATTCGCCTAGGTTAGCAACAATCACTTCACTGATCCCCACAAAAGCATACTTCCGAGCTTGCTTAGCACGGGGTGAGTAATCATAAGCGGCTTTGTGCACCGGCAGGAAATTAGGCAGCGAACCTGGCACCTTCAAACGAGCGAAGTGCCGATTCCCACCCTCATCCTCTACCTGGATCGCCAGGTTATAACTCAGGTTGGAAATGTAGGGAAAAGGATGCCCAGGATCAAATGCCAGTGGTGTTAAAACCGGGAAGATCACTCTCATAAAGTACGCATCCACACGTGATCGCTGAGATTTACCGAGGTCATCATAGCCCAGGATGTCAATTCCCTGTTTGGATAATTCAGGTCTGAGTTCTTCTGAATAATAATCCTGGGCATCCCGCATCAGCTTTCGTGCTTCTTTGCGGATCGCACGCAGCTGCTGTTGAGGCGGCATGTTTTCAAAATAAAATTTTTCCTGTCGTTCTCCGGGTTTAACCGTTAAGCTGCCGACGCGTACCATGAAAAACTCATCCAGGATCATCCCCACAATTCCCAGGAAACGCAGTCGCTCCAACAGAGGATTGGCAGTGTTTGTTGCTTCATAAAACACCCTGCGGTGAAATTCGAGCATTGAAAGCTCCCGATTAAGATAATTCATCGGGTCATCTATAGCATTTTCGTTGGTCTTCTTTTTCTCGATCTGGTCTTTTTTAGGCATTTTGCACCCTACCCAATTTGTATCAATTATTTTTACACTTGTGAACAATCATATCATACCTGTGGTTTGCAACTTTTTTGCCAACAAGCCAGATCAATCAAACCGTCACAACTTTTCTTGGAATCAACGTCTTTCACATTGAAAATATGCCTGACCGCCCTTCTGACATTTTCAAACAAGGAACGACCCTTTTAAAAATATTTCTCCCACTTTTCGATTGGCCTGACAATAAACCAGAAATTCAGTATAAACCGACTATAATACCCTCCATGGAACGTGTATTACTGATTCATCGCCTTGCAAAGATGATCTTCCAGCTCCAAACAAACCATCATCCGGTGCGGGTGGCAATTGATGGGGTTGATGCGTCGGGCAAGACCACCCTGGCAGATGAGCTGGCACAGGTCATGCAGGCGGGTGACCGTCAAATTATCCGGGCAAGTGTGGACAACTTTCACAATCCAGAACACATCCGGCGTAAGCGGGGCGGGCTCTCCCCAGAAGGCTTTTATTATGACTCCTATAATTATGACGCATTGGAAAACCTCCTCCTCAAACCTTTAGGACCTGGTGGTGATCGCCATTACCAAACGGCCGTCTTTGACCTCATCAAAGATCAGCCCAGTGAGACACCGATAGAAACAGCTGACCACGACGCCATTTTGTTATTCGACGGGATCTTCCTTCTGCGCCCTCAGCTGGAATCCTTCTGGGACCTTACAGTTTATATTGCTGCCGACTTTGACCAGACAATGGCTCGCGGCATACGCCGTGATGCAAAATTATACGGATCTGTTGGAATTGCCGCTGAGCGGTATAAAAAACGTTATATCCCTGGTCAAAAACAATATCACCAACAAGCAAACCCCCTTGACAAAGCCGATATCCTCATTGACAATAATGATGTAGAAACACCAAAGTTTCTCAGAGTCCCAGCCCATTTATGGACTGAGTCATGATCCTAGATTATACGAGCTCTGTACTTCCAGAGATAAGGAGCCTTCGATGAGTTTCCCCTCCCCATTTTACCGCTGGCGCCCGCACCCTTGGCATGGTTTGGAGATTGGTCCTGAGCCACCCGGCCGGGTTTATGCCTACATCGAAATGACGCCCTTTGACCATATCAAGTACGAGGTCGATAAGGTTACGGGTTACCTTTATGTCGATCGTCCCCAGCGCACCTCTTCACTCTCTCCGACCCTGTATGGTTTCATCCCCCGTACATATTGTGGGAAAAGGGTGATGGCGCTTTCACAGGATGCTGAACGCGGTGATGGCGATCCCCTTGACATTTGCGTGGTTAGCGAAAGACCCATCAACCGCTCTGAAATCTTCCTGAATGCAGTGGTCGTCGGTGTTCTACAAATCCTTGATCATCGCGAGGCTGATGATAAGATTATTGCAGTTTTAGAGAATGATCATATTTACGGTCATATTCGCACCCTGGAAGACTTGCCAACGGTAATCGTTGAACGGTTAAAGCATTATTTTCGCACCTACAAAATGGTTGAGGGTCAAGAACCCGATATTAAAATTATTGGTGCCTTCGGTGCCGAAAAGGCAAAAAAGATTGTCAAGGCAGCGATTGATGACTACAATGACGCCTTCGGTAACGGTTAGTTTATCAATTATCACAAACCGATATGCATAGCAGCAAAATCCTTGCCAGGAACAGCGCTACAAGCTAGAATTGACCCATGCGCTTTGATGTATTCTCGCTCTTCCCTGATGTTTTCAACGCTTATCTGAATACCAGCATTCTGAAGCGGGCACAGGAATCCAAAGCCTTAGAAGTACAGATCCATAACATTCGCAACTGGGCAGAAGACAAACATCACACAACAGATGACACCCCCTATGGGGGCGGGGGCGGCATGGTGATGAAACCTGAACCGGTCTTTACGGCAGTTGAGGGGGTACTCGGCAGACCGCCTCAATGCCCCGTGATCCTTCTCTCACCCCAAGGCAGGACATTCAATCAGAAGATTGCTTTTGAACTGGCAGAACAGCAACACCTGGCGCTGCTTTGTGGACGCTACGAAAGCCTCGACGACCGCATTCGCCAACACCTGGTGACGGATTCAATTTCCATTGGCGATTATGTTCTGACCGGGGGTGAATTACCCGCCCTGGTTCTCATCGATGCTGTCACACGGCTGTTACCGGGCGTGCTCGGCGACCCTCAGGCCGCCCAGGATGACTCCTTCGCCACCGGACTGCTCGAATATCCCCATTACACCCGCCCTCCAGAGTTTCGGGGTTGGAAGATTCCGGAGATTCTGCTCTCAGGGAACCATGCCGAAATCGCCCGCTGGCGGCGTCAACAAGCCCTCATTCGTACCATGCAAGACAGACCAGACCTGCTCGAAAAAGCCAACCTGAACGAGGATGATCTGGCTTTCTTAGCAACCCTGGGATATCAACCCAATTCACAAACCAACCCTTCAATCAAACAAGATTAATGGAGAAACTATGATAAAAGAACGACTTAATTACCCGAAAACATTCTTACTAGGCTTTGGATTTTTTGGAGTCAGCGTGATCTGGGGAACCTATAATGCCTTCGTTCCCCTTTTCCTTGCCAATCGGTTTGGCATTGGGCCAGCGGTGATCGGCTTCCTGATGACCCTGGATAATATTGCCGCCCTGTTTATCCAACCTCCTCTCGGTGCCTGGTCAGACCGGCTGCGCACCCCCATCGGGCGGCGCTTACCCTTCATCCTGATCGGTGCGCCGATAGCCGCTGTTGCCTTTGGGATCCTGCCCCTTGCCGCCACCTTACCCGTCTTCCTGGCAGGAAAGATCACCCTGATCCTTTCAATGGCCATCTGGCGTACGCCCGTGGTAGCCCTGATGCCCGATATCACGCCCTCGAAATTCCGCTCCCAAGCCAATGGCGTCATCAACCTGATGGGTGGTGTTGGTGCGATCATTTCTTTCCTGCTCGGCGCCACCTTGTATGAAATGAACGAGGGTTTCCCATTTTGGCTCGGTTCTGCATTGGTTGTCATAGCCGCATTATTGGTCTTCGCCTTCATCCGTGAACCCAAGGTCTTCAACGAGAACCCGGATGCACAGCGACCAGAATTAATTAAGAGCGTAAAATCGATCGTCAAAGATGAAGATAAAAGTGCCATCCGCATTTTTCTAGCAATC
>SLIC01000062.1 GCA_007135845.1 Candidatus Brevefilum sp. | reverse complement strand
GTACTTTATCCACCATCTGGCGGGCTTTGGCGATTTGTTTGGAAAGTTCTTGCTCACTGGGAAGCCATTCACTGCGGAATGCTTCCGGGTCGGCTTCAAAGGCCAGGTTGCGCTCCATGATCTGGACACGCTGGCGGGGTTCGAGAATACCGCGAATTTCAACGGAGAGTGCAAACCGGTCCAACAATTGGGGACGCAGGTCGCCCTCTTCCGGGTTCATCGTACCGACCAGGATAAATCGAGCCGGGTGTGAAAAGGAAATCCCTTCTCGTTCGATGATGTTCATTCCCATGGCGGCCGAATCCAGCAGCACGTCAACAACATGATCATCGAGCAGGTTAACCTCGTCGATATAGAGCAAGCCGCGATTTGCAGACGCCAAAACACCTGGTTCAAAATGGCGTTCACCTTTCTGAATCGCTTTTTCGATATCCAGTGTGCCTACCACCCGGTCTTCAGTGGCAGATATAGGGAGGTTGATGAAGGGGGTTTGCCGTGTTTCAACCGGTAAGCCGTTTTGATCCATTTCGAATCGCTCGCGGCAGTCCGTACACCAGCTGACAGGCTTTTTGGGGTCACAACCAAATCGGCAGCTTTGAACAACTTGAACAGGTGGCAGCAGCGCAGCCAAAGCCCGTGCAGCGGTTGATTTACCAGTGCCCCGTTCACCGCGGATCAAGACGCCGCCAATCCGGGTATCGATGGCGTTGAGGATCAACGCTCGCCGCATGCGCTTTTGGCCAACAATGGCTGTAAATGGATAAATGACTCTCATACTTGTGTATTTCCGTTATTTTTTATTTTTCTCCTGAAGTTTACCACGTTGGAAATGAAATCACCATCATTTGTGTATGGTTGCAGGGCAATCGGCAATTGAGAGCGGTATCTGAAAGATTGTTGATTTTGAATTGTCAAACCCATCCTCCCCTTCGCCAAAGGAAAGATCCCTGTAGGGAGGGTTGTCGGAGCGTGTTTCGTGTTATTGAACTTGGAATACGGCGTAACATTTAATATCAAGATTGATGCATGACCAACCCAACAAGGAGTTGGATTGGATCGTAATCGCTTTTTTTGGCGGGAGAACAGGATCAATGATCTTTTTTCTTTTGATTCTGAGCTAAAATAGGAACATGAGTTGGCACATCCACCAACATGATTGGGCAGTTACATTATTGCGCAGTCATGCAACCCGCAGTTTGCAAGGAAGCCGTGACAGGCTGCGACACGCTTACCTCTTCACCGGGCCGGAGGGCGTTGGACGGCAAACCCTGGCGGTCCAATTTGCCCAGGCGATAAACTGTACCAATCCGCCAGGTGACGGTGGATTTTGTGGAGAGTGTCGCGATTGCAAGGGTATGCAATCGCTAACCCATCCTGATTTAAGCTTGCTTGTCCCGGATGAGGGTCACAAGGACATCCGCATTGACCAGGTGCGAGACTTGCAGCGTACCCTATCGCTTTCACCCTATGCGGGAACCTACCGTATCGCCCTGCTGGTGGATTTTCAACGAGCAACGACTCAAGCCGCCAATGCCTTGTTGAAAACGCTTGAGGAGCCTCCCGACAGGGTTGTGCTGCTGCTGACAGCCATGGCTCCAGAGAGCCTTTTACCAACGATTGTCTCACGGTGTGAGGTTATCCGGCTCAGGCCAGCATCAATCGCCTCAACGCAGGTTTACCTTGAAACCGAGAAGGGCGTAACTTCGGAACGTGCTTCTCTTCTGGCACATTTGTCGGGTGGCCGGGTCGGCGCGGCTGTTCACCTGGCAGAAGACCCGACCGCATTGATCCGCCGGCATGAACACCTGGTGGATTTGCTAAGGTTGCTGCCAGCCCGGCGTTATGAACGGTTTAAGCTGGCGGAGTCTTTATCTAAATCACCCCGCGCTCAGGCGCGTCAACAACTCAAAGAAGTGTTACTTATCTGGCTTTCGTTTTGGCGTGATGTCTTTATGCGTTCCGCTGGTGAGACATTGCCCCTGCTGAATATTGATATCGAGGTGCACATAAACCAGGTCGCTGCACAGGTTTCTCCTGAGCGTGCCCGAGCGTTGGTCAGTATCCATGAGAAGGCCTTTCAACATTTAGATTCGAATGCCAATATCCAATTGCTGACAGAAACCCTGGTGCTGCAATGGCCTTTGGTGCAGGTATCACATGATTTAGGGGATGCTGAAGATATCGACCCGTAAGTAATTATTCTTGGATTGAAAAAACCTGTAGATCAGAAAACCGTACAGTCATGGTGCTGCCGTCGACCGTCCTGGCGAAAACCCCCAGTCCCCCGCTGCGATTTGCCGTGATGCTCCTGTTGAACTGGAGCACATCGTTGATGTAAAGCTGGAGCTGACCATTAGAAACCCACAGTCCCAGCCGGTTAGCGCCAAGAGGACCGGGTTGAGCCAGGCGCGCAGTTTCCCAATTTTGCAATACATAGGATTGCCCGCCCTGGATTAACTCCAACCGCACCTGCCCGGCACAATCAATCAGCAACCGGTGGTAATCGCCTGCTGAGAGGTATAAAAAGAGCAATCCGCTCTGGTCCGTTGGTTGGCACAAGGTGGGTTGAATGGTTATTTCCATGTAAAAGTCTTCCGGAAGCGTGTGCTGGCTGAGGCTGGTTAGACTGGTACTAGCGCTGGCGATTGCCAGGCTCAGGTTTTGATTGCCAAAGGCGATGTTGCCTACCGAACTTTGGCGGGTCTCCCACAGGCTTTGATCCGTGAAATCATCTTCCACGATCAGATCAACTAATCCGGTGCGAAGGTCTTCCAATGTGGGTTGCGGCGTTGGGCTGGGTAGTGGGACCTGGGTCGGTGTGGCCGTTGCAGGGAACCAGTCAACGGTTGGGGTGGGTGTCTCAGTTTGGGTTGCTGTGAGTGTTGGTGTGATGGTTGCTTCAGCTGGCAGGAAGTCACAACCTGGAAGGACAATAAGTGCAGTCAGGATCAGTAAACCAATGATGGCTCTGAAGGCTGGGGAAATCGACTTAGTCTTAAGCATCTGAGATCATAATTATATGATTAAAGTAGTTTGTTACCAAGCAGATGAACTTACTTAAATCGCCAGAGATGTTATAATCTTTGCCTAGAAAGATATGACGTTATGAAAAAACAACCGTTTATCCTATCAATGTTAGCACTGCTAGTTTTAGGAACAGTGCTGGTGTATAACCATGTGGGTGTGCAAGCACGTCCCCTCCAACAAGGGACTTACCAGACGCCAACACCCAATGCGGAGGGACAGATCATTTATATTGTTCAAGAGGGGGATACCTGTACCCGCATATTTCTTCTGACTGGTGTTCCGATTGATGATATTATCGCTTTAAATGACCTGGGTCCTGGATGCGAGGTATTTCCGGGACAGGAATTGATCCTGGCGCTGGTGGACCCTGTGACACCAACGCCTGTGGGACCTTTGCCAACTGAAACGCCAGGTCCGCCAACCCCGACACCCTTCGAAGGCACTGCACAAATTTGCGTGTCGTTATTTGAGGATCTGGACGGCAATCAGAGGCGATCTACAAATGAAATGTACCTGGGGGGCGGTGTGATCAGTGTAAGTAACCGTCTCGGCACCTATTCAGCCACCAAGGAGACAATTGGTGGTGACCCAGCCGTTGTGGGATTGGTGTGCTTTGAGGATTTACCTGAAGGGGAATATAACCTGAGCATGGCCATACCCGATGGGTTTAACCCGACCACCAGCATGAACTATACCCTTGAAGTTTCTGCGGGGGATACCGTCGTTGTTGATTTTGGGGCGCAACCCAGTACGCAGATGATCGATGATGAGGTGGTGGTAGGGAGAGGGCGCTCACCATTTTTGCTGACGATTGGGTTATTCCTCTTAGCAGGTGGTGCAGCCTTAGCCTTCTTCTTTATCCGTTCTCAAATGAATTCTTAATCACCCTGCGGTACGCTGTTCTTTCCAAACATCGGCTTGATTGTGGTAGCCATTGGCTTCCCAAAACCCTAAGCGATCTTCCTGCATAAATTCCAGCCCGCGCAGCCACTTAGCCCCTTTCCACAGGTAAACATCCTTAAGATCTTGATGTCCTGAAAGGCTGCCAACCACGCCTCGCAAGGGATAGCCGTGTTCGGGTGTCAGTGGTGCGCCTTCATAATGGGTGGCGATCAGGAAGTTTTCTTGTAAAAAAACAGACAGGGGCAAATTGGTCGTATAACCATTTTCAGCATGCTGCATCACAAATCGCGCCTCTGGGGAGGGTTTGATCAGGCCGCGTTCGACCAGGCTTTTTGGTGAGATTCCCTCCCAGGTGGTGTTCAGCTTGCTCCAGGATGTTACACAATGCAAATCCAGGGTAACTTTTACCCGGGGTAGGTCGAAAATCTGGTCCCAGGTCCAGGTCACAGGTGTTTCAACCGCGCCCCAGACACGAAAATCCCAAGTGGAGGGATTGAAGGCAGGGATGGGTCCATAGTGCAGGGTGGGGAAACCGCTGGTCAGTGATTGGCCGGGTGGCAGGCGATTTTCTAATGGCATGTTGTGTCTCTCCCGATGTGTCTCGTTTTAGGGATAGCTGAACGTGTCACCGGGGTCGAGGAGATGCACTTTCGTATTGGTTTCAGCATCCACACGTTCTGCCCAATCTTTGGCGTCTTGGGCAATCAGGTCGAAGGTATCGTAATGGATTGGGATGATGTGTTGCGGTGTGAGCAGCTTAACAGCGCGCAGCGCGTCATCCGGTCCCATGGTGTAGTTATCCCCGATGGGGATCACCGCCAGGGTCAGACCTTCTTCGCCAATCAATTTCATATCGCCGAATAAACCGGTATCCCCTGCCATATAGATTTTCTCCCCGTCCTTATTGGTGAGGAGTAATCCCGCCGGGTTGCCGCCATAGCTGCCATCCGGAAGGGCGGAGCCATGCAGGGCCAGGGTCAGCTTCAGGTAGCCAAAGGGGTGGTTGAAACCGCCGCCCAGGTGCTGTGCATGCACTTTGACGCCTTTTTTCCGCAGCCAGCCGCTGATTTCGGCGTTGGAAATTACTGTTGCATCGGTGCGCCTGGCGATCTCGATGGTGTCGCCGATATGGTCTCCGTGCCCGTGCGTTACCAGGATAAAATCCGCTTCGACCTCTGACACATCCAGGTCGGTCGCAGGATTGTCATTAAAATAGGGGTCGATCAGCAATTTATAACCACCGGTTTCAAGTGCCAGGGTGGCGTGACCAATCCAGGTTAGTTTAAAAGCCATTAATCGCTCCTTTCAAGTCATACAGTGTAGCAATACAGCTTAATTATACAGGGCTTACAGCAAGCTTCAAAATATCAGAAAAAGCCAACAGCATCTTTCTCAGCTACCCATAAGGTGATCTTTATCAAGTATGTTAAAATAGCGCTATGTTTTTTAGCTTTAATTGGATGTGAACTTGAGCCGTATTGGAAAAGCGCCAATAATTTAGTTAAAGCCGACAATATGCCATTAACAGGAGAATAACTTGAAACAAGATCCCAGCAAATACATCGGTTTATCTACTTTCTTAACGCACTACACTGAATCCGATCACGCCGAGAATGCGCACGTCTCGCCTATCTACCAGAACTCGGTTTTTACTTTCAAAGATACGGAGTGCGGTGCAGCAATTGCGGCAGGAGAAGCACCCGGTTATTATTATTCGCGCCTGAACAACCCCAATCATCAGCAGCTGGCACGTAAGCTGGCAGCATTGGAGGCTTGGGACCTGATGCGGCAAAACCCCGATGCTGACCCTGAGACGTTAGCCGGTGGTTTGGTTTTCGCCTCAGGGATGGCAGCTGTTACCGCGGCTGTCTTGGCATCCGTACAGGCGGGGGAAACCTTGTTGACCCAAACGGCTCTTTATGACGGCACCTACCTGTTATTTAAGAACCTGCTCCCCAAGTATGGCATTAAGGTGGTATGGGTTGATGATAACTCACCAGAAGGTTGGGAAAAGGCTTTTGAGTCCAATCCAGGCACAAAGTTGGCTTATCTAGAAACGCCGGTTAACCCCAGCATGCGTTTAACCGATATCCAGGCAGTTGTTGATCTGGCAAAACAGCACGGCGCCCGTGTGGCGGTGGATAATACTTTTGCCACCCCGTTCTGTCAGCGCCCATTCACCCTGGGGGCTGAACTGGTGGTGCACTCGACCACGAAGTATCTTTCGGGCCATGGGCAGTTAATCGGCGGTGCTGTGCTGACAACAGACTTGGAATTACTAAATGATGCCCTGTATGCATGCTTCAAGTTGATGGGTGCTACACCAAGCCCGATGGATACCTGGCTGACGAATATTGGGTTAAAAACCTTTGAATT
>SLIC01000245.1 GCA_007135845.1 Candidatus Brevefilum sp. | reverse complement strand
CCAATGGCTGCTAGAGGGCGACATCTCTGTCCAATACCAGGTCCACCGTGACCTGCTGGATGCTGACCGTCGCGACCTGCAAGCGCGCATCGCATCCGAGGGCTGGGGCGCACGTTTCCTGGCTGCCCGCAACCCGGACGGCCACTGGGGCCGGGGCTTCTACCAGCCCAAGTGGACCTCGACCCACTACACCCTGCTCGACCTGCGTCACCTGTGCCTGCCCCCCGGTCACCCCCAGGTTCTCGAGACAATCAACCTGATCCTGGACCAATCCAAAGACGCCCGGGGCAGCATCAACCCTCACCGGACGCCCGGCGCGCCCAGCGATGTGTGCATCAGCGGCATGTTCCTCACCTACGCCTGCTATTTTGGCGTCGACGGCGAACCCTTGCGCTCGATCATCGACTACCTGATCCCCCAGCAGATGCCCGACGGCGGCTTCAACTGCCAGCAGGAATACGGCTCACCCGTACACAGCTCACTGCACTCAACCCTCTCCGTCCTGGAGGGCATCCACGCCTACTGTGTCAACGGCTACACCTACCGCCAGGATGAACTGGAAGCCATCGCCGCCCAAAGCCGCGAGTTCCTCCTGCAGCACCAACTGTTTCGCTCACATCGCACCGAGGAAGTAATCGACCCCAAGATGTTGATGCTGTCCTTCCCCTCCCGCTGGCGTTACGACATCCTGCGCGCCCTGGACCATTTCCAGGCTGACCGGGTGCCCTACGACCTGCGCTTGCAGCCCGCCCTGGATGTGCTGGTGAAAAAACAGCGGGCTGACGGTCTCTGGCCGGTGCAGGCCAAGCACCCGGGTCAGACCCATTTCGACATGGAACCAACGGGTCAGCCCAGCCGCTGGAACACCCTGCGTGCCCTGCGGGTATTACGGTTTTATTCATAAGGCAACAAAATATAGGTATTGGGAACTAGGTAATAGGTATTGGTTATTAGGGATTAGGTACTAGGATTAATTCTAAATGAGTGTCTGCTTTCTTTTCACCTAATCACCTGATTCCTAATCGCCTCTTACCTGATCCCCTACTTCCTAATCGCCTAATTCACACTCACTACTCACTACTCACTACTCACTACTCACTACTCCCAATTAAGAATATAACAAATTATTAACATATATTCACCAAAAACTATTGAGTTTTCCATATATTTGTTGTATAATCCCTCAGTTATGATTAATGGAGATGTCGCTTTCATCCTGATTGAGCTGGGTCTGATCATCATCGGCCTGGCACTCCTCGACCGGCTCGCCCGCCGGTACGGGTTTTCAGCGATTCCGCTGTACCTGTTGGTGGGTCTCATGCTTGGCGAGGGCGGGATCATGAGGTTTAACTTCAGTGAGGGCTTTTTACACGTCGGCACTGAGATCGGTGTGTTACTGCTCCTGTTCACCCTGGGACTGGAATACACCAGCGAGCAGCTGCGCAAGGGGCTCAGCTCCGGTCTGCCGGATGGCATCGTTGATTTTCTACTCAGCTTCCCCCCGGGGTTCCTGATGGCAATTCTATTGGGCTGGGGTCCCCTCACAGCCTGGTTGTTGGGCGGCGTCACCTATATTTCTTCCTCGGGCATTATTGCCAAGATCATTGACGAGCAAGGGTGGATCAACAACGGTGAAACCCCCAGTGTGATCAGCATCCTTGTTTTTGAAGACCTAGTGATGGCCATCTATCTGCCCCTGACAATTGTGCTGTTAGCCGGGCAAAGCCTGGCCATGGCATCGCTTTCTATCCTGATCGCGCTGGTTGCAGTTGGCTTTTTACTTTTTCTTGCCCTCAATTACGGCAAAGTACTCGGTCATCTGGTCGAACATGCCTCGGATGAGGTGGTGTTATTCTCCATCCTGGGCGTGATCCTCCTGGTAGCCGGTGTGGCACAATATCTACAAATCTCTGCGCCTGTCGGCGCCTTCCTGGTCGGCGTAGCTTTGAAAGGCCCCATTGCCCGCCGTGCGCGCAAAATCCTCAGCCCGCTGCGCGACCTGTTCGCCGCGATTTTCTTCCTGTTCTTTGGCCTGCAGATCAACCCATCCATCTTACCCCCCGTCCTGCTGCCAGCGATCATCTTAGGCCTTATCACCACCCTGACCAAACTCTTCTCTGGATGGTGGTCAGCACGTCGTGCTGGCGCTGATAAAGTGGGCAGCCTCCGCGCTGGATCAATCCTGGCAACCCGCGGCGAGTTTTCCATCCTGATTGCCGGTTTGGGTATGGCAGCTGGGATTGAACCGCAATTGGGTGCTTTCGCTGCAGCCTATGTCCTGTTCCTCTCCATCCTCGGTCCGATCCTGGCCCAGGTGATAAAACCACTCAGCATCGCTTATCACAAACTCATCGCCTGATCATCAAACGCAGGCGGATAATTGGGGGATTAAAATCGTCAGGGTTCAACAAGCGACAAAATATTCATCAGAAACAGCCCGCTCAGGGCTGTTGTTATATGAGCATTCCCCTGTGCAGTGAAATAACCGGATTATCATCAACAACATTCAGCAAACTTATCGCATCGCTCAAGGGAAATAAAAGAAATTCCATCAAACCCAACTTATCCCTTCAGGGCAAACAAATAAATATCGGCCGATCTTTACGATATAATGTGATCATCGCTTGAAATTGCTTTCTTTCGAACCAATCATTGAACGAAATCCTGGATAAAATAAAGGATTCCGTCCGCAGCCACCATTAGGCACATTCACAATTGACCTAATTCCTAATCGCCTACGACCTAGTTTCCAATCAACCCAAGGACACCCAACATGACTCAACCCGCAATCCACATTCAAGACCTGACCTATCGATACGGCTCACTGACCGCCGTCGACCACATCAGCTTCGATGTCGGGGAGGGTGAAATCCTGGGTTTCTTAGGTCCTAACGGTGCCGGGAAAACCACCACCCTCAGCATGCTAACCGGGCAGCTGCGACCCCAAGAGGGAAACGCCCGCCTACTCGGCATGGATATCACCCAGAAAACGGCCCAAATCCAATCTAAAATTGGTGTATGCTTCGAAACAGCCAATCTCTACGAAGGCATGAATGCTGTGGAGAACCTGCAGTTTTTTGCCCGCCTGTTTGGCGTCAGGAACCTGGATGTGGTGGGCCTGATCCGACGTGTTGGCCTGGAGGGTCGCGAACGGGACCGGGTGGAGAGCTATTCCAAGGGCATGAAGCAGCGCTTGATGGTCGCCCGAGCACTGGTCAACCAACCGCGCATCCTCTTCCTGGATGAACCCACCGAAGGTTTAGACCCGGTCTCAGCTGAAGCAATTCGTCATCTGATCATCGAAGAACAGCAGCGCGGTGCAACCATCTTCTTGACCACCCACGACATGCTCGAAGCTGACCGGCTCTCAGACCGGGTGGCCTTCATCAGCCAGGGGCACATTGTTGCCCTGGATACACCTCACAACCTCAAACAACAGTATGGGAAAAGGCTTGTTAAAGCCCAGGTATCCGGCCCTGACGGCCGTCTGGAAGCGCGTGAGATCACCCTGGACACCCCCCATACAGCCGGGGCGTTACAGGCGCTCTTCAGCCAGGAACAGGTCGTCACCATCCACAGCGAAGAAGCCAGCCTGGAAGACATCTTCATCCAGCTCACCGGCCAGAGGTTAACCCAATGAACGGGTCCACCATCCATCCCCTGGTTGCCAAGGACCTGAAGCTCTTTTTTCGCGATCGCTTCTTTGCCTTTATTTCGGTGCTTGGGCTGGTATTTTATGCGATTGCTTATTTTGTAATGCCGCCTTCGGTAGATGAAAGCCTCGGCCTGGGTCTGTACGCCCCCATTCTGCCGGAACAGGTCGCGGCAGCCTTTGCGGAGGAGGGCGAGACAATCATGATTGCGGAATCCGAAGCAACGCTGCAGCAGCTTGTCCTCAAGGGTGAACTCAATGCGGGTATCGCCCTGCCAGAAGACCTTTTCCAACCGCCCCAAGCTGGCAGCCGTCCGATTGTGACCATCTACCTGCCCTCAGATGCCCCTGAGGACCTGCAGGAGGTCATGGAGGTGCTGTCCGAGATGCTGGCTTTGGCGGTCACCGATCATCCGCTGAACATCGAGGTCAATGAGCAAGTACTTGGTCCGGATATGGTCGGCCAGCAGATCCCGCTGCGCGACCGCATGCTGCCATTGTTTGTGATCCTGATCCTGATGATGGAGACGTTGGGCCTAGCCTCGCTGCTGGCTCAGGAGATCCAGACCCGTACCATCAATGCCCTGCTGGTGACGCCGATGCGCGTGGGTGATGTGATCACAGCCAAGGGCATCACGGGCCTGGTCCTGACACTGTCACAGGCTGCCCTGCTGACGCTGGTCATCGGCGGATTCAGGCAGCGTCCGCTGATCATTTTGGTCACCCTTTTGTTGGGTGCACTGCTTGTCACCGCCGTTGGCTTCCTAATGGCTGCGGGGGGTAAAGACATGCTCTCAGTCATGGGGGTGGGCATCCCGGTCATCATCCTGCTCAGCTTCCCCGCCATTGGCGTGGCTTTCCCCGGCATCCTGACCCGCTGGGCCGGTATCGTACCCACCTACTACCTGGCAGATACGCTCCACCAGGCAGCCAATTTCGGCGTCGGTTGGGAACAAATCTGGCAGAATTTAGTCATCCTGCTGGCAATCTCAGTGCTCCTCTTGTGGACCAGTGTGCTTGTTCTACAAAGGAAATTCCAATGAACCTGAAGCGATTAGCTGTGCTGGTCAGTAAGGAGATCCGGTACAGCGCGAAAAACATGGTTTTCTTCTTCGCCATTATAGTCCCGGTGGTCCTCAGCCTGGTAATTTCCCTGATGGTAGGCACTGCGGGACGTCCCCGTTTGGGCGTTGCTGATCTTGGGGAGTCACGCCTGGTCGATAACCTGTCTGCATTGGATTACATTCGCCTGCGGGTCTATCAAACGCCCAATGCGCTGTATGAAGATGTGTCCATCGGTGCCCTGGACATGGGCATTGTTCTCCCCGCAGATTTTGACACAGCATTACAACATGGTGCCACACCCTATCTGGACCTGTACACCTGGGGAGAGAGCCTCCTCAGTCACCGCACCACCCTGGGCGGGACCCTGGTCCGCCAGGTGCTCCTGCTGACCGGCACGGATTCGCTCGTGGAAACCGAAACAATTCTGCTGGGTGATGCCCCCAGCATCCCCTGGGATATCCGCCTCTTCCCCCTAATTGTGATCATGACCATTGTCTTGGGCGGCACGATGCTGCCTGCCACGATTATCGTGCAGGAGAAGCAGAAACGGACTCTGCAGGCAGTGCTGGTGACTCCGGTCACACCGGTTGAGGCAATGGCCGCCAAGGGTATTGCCGGTGTGTTGATCACCATCGTGATGGGCTTGATCATCCTAACCCTCAATAACGCCTGGGGTGGACGTCCCCTTTTGCTGCTTATCCTGTTGATCCTTAGCGCGATGATGGCTGCAATCGGCGGCGTGATCATGGGTATCCTGATCAAAGACATCAGCACCTTGTTCACCGCCATCAAGAGCATTGGTATCCTGCTGTATGCACCTGCCATCCTTTACATCTTCCCAGAGCTACCCGCTTGGATCAGGCAAATCTTTCCAACGTATTACATGATCGGGCCCATCGTCGAGGTGAGCCTGAACAATGCTGGCTGGGGAGAAATCGCCATCGATGTGCTCATCCTGTGCCTCATCATTATCGCCTTGCTTGCGGCTGTTGCCCTGATCCTCAAGCGCCGGAACCTGTTCATCGCCTGATATATGTGAAGCCACCAACCGCGACTTTGAGTTCTTTTTTGTAAAACCATGAGAGATATCAATGGAACCTCCAGGTAAAACCAACACAATCGCAATGATCAGTTTTACGTGTGGATTGATTGCGTTGTTGAGCATGGGGTTGCTATTTGCGGCTTACAATTTTCTAGAGCTAACAGAGGGCTTGCTGTTCATCACAGATGGTATTTTAATTCCTGTTCGAAATATCAGCATGGTAGCGGCCATCATCACCGGCATCCTGGCACACGTCCAAATCAAAAAAAGTGGTCACACTGAAAAAGGCAAGTGGTTAGCCTGGGCGGGCATCGTCCTGGGTGCAGGCTGGCTGCTCTTTGGCATCTGTACCGGGCTGGTATTTTTAATCTCCGCGCTCTCACAACTGTTATGACTTGGCAGGCTTAGCTTAAGGTATTAGGTAGTAGGTAACAGGTATTAGGTTTTTTTCTGTCATTATTGAAAAAACTCGCAAATTCTAATGATCCTCATCATCAAATTCCTGATCGCTTAATTGCCTTATTACCCCATCGCCTAATCGCTTAATACCAAACCTCTAATCACGAAAAATTGGTGACAAAT